>DASURT010000116.1:0-4455 GCA_036375515.1 Sphingomicrobium sp. | reverse complement strand
GAGCTTCGCGAAGGCCGCCGCGTTCCCCGACATCGCCGGAATCTGTGACGCATTGGCGGCATCGACCTTGAACGCCGCGAAGTTCGAGCCGTACTTGGCGAACGCCGACGCATTCTGCGCCATCGCCGAGAAGGCCGACGGATGATCCGCAAGCGCCTTGAAGGCCGACGCGTTGCCCGCCAGCGCCGAGAAGGCGCCCGGCTGGGTGGCGAGACTGCGGAACGATGCCGAGTTCTGCGCCATCACGCTCAAAGCGGACGTATGCGCCGCATTGGCTGCCGATGCCGCCGACAGGGCCGACGCCTGCTGCAGCAAATTATGGAACGCCGACGGATTCTTGGCCAATGCCGCGAACTGGGCCGGATTGGCCGCGATCGCCGCCATCGCGGCCTGGTTGGACGCGAGCGCGGCGAAGCCCGGATCATTCGCGAGCTTCCGGAAGTTCGGGTCCTTGACCATGACCTGGAAGGCGTCGGTCTGCATCAGCTGGGGCACGGACGTGTCGCCGAGCGTGACGTCGCCCTCGCTCACTTGGCTCGAAACATAGCGTTGAGCCGGTGCGATCGTTCCGGCGCTCGGTCCGAGCGGCGGATAAACCCTGCCGAGACCGTAGGCCGCGACGCCAAAGGCGAGCACGCCGGCGGTGGTCAAATACATTTTCTGCTTGTGGGAAAGTGCCGTAGCCATCGAATACCCCCTGCTTTTGGAAAAAGCGGCTGACTCTGACTCTTCGTTAATAAAGAGTCAATGAATCATTGGTTGCCCCAACGTCGGTTAGCCGACGAATTTTCCAGCGTTTTCGGGCCGATTTCGGCCGGATGGCGTGCGCCCGCGCCAATTCTGTAAGGCCGTCTTAACCACATGCGAAAGCCAATCCGAAACCGTGGCGGCCCTATCCGACACCCTTGTGATGGAGGGCCTGGCGATGCGCAGCCGCGACCTTTTGATTGTTTCAGCCGCTCTGGCCATCGGGACCGCCGCGTCGGCCGCCGATCCGGCAAAGCCCGAGGCGCGCCCCGCTGCCCAGCCCCCGAGCCGTCCGGCGGAGATCGTGCTGGCGTCGGCCGATCAGGTTCAGGCGTCCGCTTCCGCCGCGCGGGAGCAGGCGTCCGCTCCGGTCAAGCGGCCCCGCGCGGCGCGCGTGACCACCTGCCGGTGCGGCGATCAGGTCCAGTCCGCCGAGCGCTAACGCGCGTGAGCGATCTGCTGAGTCGAGCGGATCACCGGAATTTCGCCATCTCCGACCGCGGCGAATGCGGCCCAGTAGAAGGGATGGGACGTATTCGGATCATCCATCAGCTTCCGCTGAGATAGCCTGAGCGCGGTCACCGTCGGCGTTCCGGGCGCCGCCGAGAACATCCCGCCGATCAGCCGCTGGGTCGCGTTGAAGTCGTCCGGCACCGGCCAGTGGCTGGCGACGATCAGCCGGCCTCCGGCGCCGACGAACGCTCGCACCAGTCCGTCCAATGCAACGTCGCCGCCGGTCGAGAGACCGACCGCCTGGGTCGCCGCCGCCGAAGCCTTTCCGGCGGTGTCGCAGGCGGAGAGGACGACGAGGTCGGCGTCGAGGTTGAGGTCGAAGATCTCGCGGAAAGTCAGCAGCCCGTCCGATCCGTTCCCTCCGAAGCTGGTCAGCAGCGCGGGCTGGGAAGCGCATTTGGGCGCCCTCGCCGTGACTACGCCATGGGTCGCGAAATGGACGATCCGGTACTGGTTGAGGTCGGTTCGTTCCTCGAGGGCGGTGTCGGTGAACTGGTCGCGAGTGATGATCTTCACGCCGTTGGGATCGATCGCCGAGAAGATGTCGCCGGCGGTCCTGAGCTCGCGCGCCGAAATGGGGTGGGCCCAGGACGAGAGCGGGAGGATGCAGTCGCGGTCCGCCGCCGCCGGGATTGGCACTCCTCCGCCTTCTGGCGGACTGTTTTCGCCAAGACCGAGATATTGCCTGGTTCCGGCGGACGGAGGGGCGGCGCGGAGCTCGGCAAAGGCCCGCGGCGAGACCGACGTGCTGATGTCGCGGTCGCGGCCGAACCATTTGACCCCGCGGAAGTCGAACTCGGCGTCGCCGCCCGCCGCCGCGCGCTTCTGGTAGGCGTCGACGGACGCCTGATCGACGACGAGCAGGTTGGGCGGAAGGCTGAGCATCGCCCCGTCCGGTTCGAAGATCAGGTGGGTGACGCTGCCGAGCTCGGCATCGAACGGGCCGAACAGCTCCGTGTAGAGCTGATGCGCCAGACCGACGTCGAACGCATAGGTCGTGCGCTGCCCGTTCTCGACGGTCGAGATCGTGTCGCGAAGGGCCTGGACCTGCTCCTCGAGCTGCTTGCCCGTCGTCTCGAGCTTGACCGCCCGGGCCGAGGTCGGGGTGACGAGGAAGGCGTAGGTATGCTCGCCAACGATCGTCATCCGATAATAAGCCTCGCCGGGCCGCAGGATCTTCTGCAGGTCGGCAAGCTGCATCACCTGTGCCGAAACAGCCCGGTAGCGCGGGAAGCTGGCGAGCGCGGCCTGGCTTGCGACCTGCTGCGTTTGCGCCTCCTGGATCGAGGCCCGAAGCGCCCGAACCTTCGCCAGCTCGGTCGGCTGCAGCCTCGGCGCGTCCTCGAACCGGGCAAGCTCGATCCGCGCGCGTTCGACCTGGCGGGTGAGCGTGACCGACTGCCTGAACAGGCGCGATGCTTCGCCCGTTCCGCCGCTGAGTTCGCGCGCCAGCACCGCCTGGGTCTGCGCGAGGCCCGGACGAACCATCAATTGCGTCGCCGCGAAGATTTCCGCGGTCGAATCCGGATCATCCTTCTTCAGCAGGATGTCGACATAGGGTCTAAGGACGAAGGCGAACGACGGTGGAAGATTGTTCGTGTCGGG
This sequence comes from Sphingomicrobium sp., assembly GCA_036375515.1. Lineage (GTDB taxonomy): Bacteria > Pseudomonadota > Alphaproteobacteria > Sphingomonadales > Sphingomonadaceae > Sphingomicrobium. The sequence continues at coordinate 1,590 of DASURT010000116.1, read as the reverse complement.
TTGCGAATGGACGATTTCGCGAAACATGGCTTCTGCCGTGTTGATGTCACCGTTGCGCGCGAGATAGGCGGCGAGCCTCGCCTTGGCGTTCAGCAAGGCGGCCGATCCGGGATAGGTCGCCTCCAGCAGGGTCACGCCCCGGCTGTAGAGCTGCATGGCCTCGGCGCGATTGCCCGATTCCTCGGCGATCGCGGCGAGGTCCCCGTAGATTTGCGCGCGCATCCAGACGATCGAAACGACCTTTCCGCCACGCACGGCCTCGAGCTTGGCGTCGGCGCGGTGAAGCGCATCGGTTGCCTTGGCGATCTCGCCGGTGAGCCGGAGCGAAGTGCCGCGCAGCTGCAAGGCCTGGCCGTCGAGGATCTCGGCCTTCTCCTCGGGCAGGAGGTCGTCGGAGGCGGCGCCGAGCTGCTTGCCGAGCTTGGTTTCCGCGTTCAGGCGTTTCGACATCGGAGTATCGATCTCGAGCGAGCCCGTCGCGCCCATGCCAGCGTTCTCGGCGCCCTTGGGTAGCGGCTTGTCGAGCTCCTCGAGCGCGTCTTTCGCACGGTTCTGGTTGAGGAAATGCATCGCCCGATAGTTGCGCAGCCGGCGGGCGACGATCGCGTCGGACCCGACGACCTCGGCCGCCCGGGCGAACAGGGCGTCGGCCTCGGCGTAGCGGCCGAGGTTCGATTTCTGAAGCGCCTCGTTGGCGAGCCCTTCGGCCCGGCTGATCGGTGCGTCGCCGGCATTGCTGACGGCCGCGAAGAATTCCGCCGCCTCGGCATAGCTGCCCGCATTGTTGCGCCGGTAGGCCTCCGCCATCGCCCGCGTGGCGTCCATCGTTCCGGCCTGGACCCGGGCGAATGCCGCCGGATCGCCGACACCGGTCGTTGCGATCGCAATCTCGCCCTTCACGACGCGATCGGCGACGATGCTCCTCAGCGCAAGCTGAAGCGCGCTGTCATAACCCGCGAGGCCTTCGGCACTGTAGAGCAGCTTGCCCTTGCGATACTGGTATACCCGGTAGCCGACATCGAAATCCTTCAGCTTGCAATCGAGGATTTCGACCCGCCCGAGTTCGCCGATCGTTTCGTTCCGCGCACTCGAGCAATCGACGTTGCGGGCGCGCGCGGAGGCCAGGCGCGTCGCGGCATCGGCGGTGGTGCGCAGCTTGTACAGCTTGCCGATGGGCAAGGCGGCGTCCTTGCAGGTGAGCGAATAACCGGCGTCGAACATCCCGGTCAGAACCGGGTCGACCGAGACGCTTTGCGCCGAGCAGTAGATCGTGCCGGTGGTTCCGATCCTGAAACTGTCGCGGACGCTAAGCGGCGGGACCGAGCCGGCCGGAGTCGCGACCGCGATCGATGAGATCGCGGCGGCAATCGCAATGGCTGTTCTGCGCATTTAAACCTCCGCCTAGTTGATCCCCACCGGGCCGTCGCTGCCGCTGGTCACGGGTTCCTCGATGGGCGGGGTCCGCGACAACGGAGCGGCGTTGATCAGCCCGAGCGACGGGTCGAATCCGCTGTCGCCTTCCGCGTCGCTGTCCTCGTCAGCCGCGCCCTCCTCGTCCGTGCTCTCGTCGGAAGAGGCGACGTCGGACGA
>DASURT010000115.1:0-2049 GCA_036375515.1 Sphingomicrobium sp. | reverse complement strand
TTTGAGCGCGGGACTCGCGACCTCGCCGAATCGCTGGTAAGCGCCTTCCTGAATTACACCGGGGAGAATGCTGATGCGCTTGACAATTTGCCTGACGGCCGCCGTCGCGCTCTGCGCATGTTCAAAGCAGGCGGAAGCGCCACCCGCGGCCGATAACGGCGCCGCGGAGATGAATGCGCCCGCCGCCGCGACAATGGTCACCGCCAATGGCTCGACTCCGGGGACGTACGAGGTCACCATGAAGGATGGGACTAAGAGCAAGGCGACGCTGATGGCCGACGGCACCTATGCGGACACGGACCCCAAGGGCAAGGAAACCAAAGGCACGTGGAACGTGACCGGTGGGAAGACCTGCTTCGATCCGGACGGCGCGGAAGGCCCGATGTGCTACACGGAGAGCGCCGTCGGTGCCGACGGCTCATTCACCGCAACGCCGGATAAGGGCGATCCGGTTACGGTCAAGAAGGTCAGCTGAAGGCGCTAGGCGGGGAAGCTACTTCTTCCCCGCATAGGCCTGGCATTCGATCTCCATCAAAGCGCCGAGCGCGAGGCCGTTGACGCCGACCGCGCTGCGCGCCGGCAACGGTCCGTCGGGGAAGTAGGTCAGATAGACTTTGTTGAAGGCCGCCCAGTTCTTCATGTCGCTCAAGAACACGGTGCAGTGGAAGAGATCGCCGAAGCCGAGGCCGGCGAGCTTCAAGGTTTCGCCGATGTCGTCCATCGTCGCCTTCGCCTGCGCCTCGATCCCTTCGGGCGGCTTGCCGTCGGGACCGCGACCGATCGCTCCCGAGAGATAGAGGATGTCGCCGACGCGGACTGCCTGAGAGAAGGGCAGGCGCTGGCCGTTCAAGGTCGGCGTTCCGTAATGTTCGACGGCGGGTCGCAGAGGGGCTGCGTCGGCGGGGCTGGTCATGATCAGGGCTCCGGTTACGATAGCGACAACGACCTTCATCTGCGCCCCCCAAACCCAGCTCAACCCGCCAGGATGATGTCCCACGTATATTTGTTCGGATCGGCGGAGTCGCGGGCGGCGAGCGACGTCGCGGCATCCGGTCCGATCGATTTGTACAAGCTGTCCGCAGCGTTTGAAGCCGCCTCTTCGGGAAAATACAATTGCGCAACGGTGCGCGATCTTGCCCCGCGCATGTCCCAATGGATGTGCGGCGTGCGGTGCCCGATCGGGGAATCATAGCCCCCGGGTTTGATCGTCACGATCCGCCAGGCTCCCCGGCTATCGGAACGGATCGAAGCATAGCCCTGGAAGTTCGGATCGAGCGGCGCCTTGCTGATATCGCTGGGGTGGGCATAGCGGCCCGCGGCGTTCGCCTGCCATAGCTCCAACGTCGCTCCCGGGATCGGATTGCCCCGAAGGTCGAGGACTCGGCCCGAAATCTCGATGACCTGGCCGAGCGCGCGCTTCGAATGACCCTTCAGCCAGGTCAGGTCGGCGTCCGCTTCGGCAGGATGGGTGATCGGATAGAAAGGCCCCATCGGCGATTCCGCGGTCTCAACGAGGGCCCCTGCCGCCTTCGCGCCCGATGCGAGGACCAGTCCGGCTGAAGCGAGACCCGCGCCGGCAAATGCGCGGCGCGACATGAGATGCGTGACCATTCCTACCCCACTTTTTCCCCAAGGACGAAGGCTGCGCCTTCGCCAATCGGGAGTCAAACGGCCGTAAGCGGGCTAATCCACCACCTCGTTCTCGCCGACGCCCCAGATGTCGGACATGCGGATATAGCCCCGGCGCTTGACGACCTCGATCCGGCACCAGCCGCTCGCGCATTTGTCGATGCGGCCCACCACGCCGTGCTCGGCGAGATAACGCACGCTGGCGCCTTCGCTCGGCCCGGCGCGGATCGGGCGAGGGTCGCCGGGCTTGACGATCGCGGTCCGCCGGTCGCTGAGCAGGGTCACGAGCATCCAGCCGCGTGCCCCGTCGGGGTCCTCGATCAGCCGCCAGTGCTCGTATTTCTTGACGACGCGGATCGGCAGGTCGCGCCGCTGGTAGAGCCAGACGCCCGGATATGTCTTGCCGGGGCCGGTACGTGT
>DASURT010000114.1:0-6930 GCA_036375515.1 Sphingomicrobium sp. | reverse complement strand
GCGGATTCGGCCGCGATCGGCGAGGCCGAGCATGTCGCGCACTTGTTCCGCGGTGACCGCCCCGGCGCCATGGGCGATCGCCTGGTCGAGAATCGACAGGCCGTCGCGCGCCGAACCTTCCGCCGCCCTGGCGATCATGCCTAGAGCCTCCGGCTCGACTTCGACGCCCTCGGCCCCGGAGACGGCCGCGAAATGCGCCGCGAGCTTTTCGGCCGGAATGCGCCTCAGGTCGAACCGCTGGCATCGCGACAGGACGGTCACGGGTACCTTGTTCACCTCGGTGGTCGCGAAAAGGAATTTCACATGCTCAGGCGGCTCCTCAAGAGTCTTGAGCAACGCGTTGAACGCACTCTTTGAAAGCATATGAACTTCGTCGATGATGTAGATCTTGTAGCGCGCGCTGACCGAGGAGTACCGGACCGCGTCGATGATCTCGCGGATGTCGTCGATGCCTGTGTGACTGGCGGCGTCCATCTCGATGACGTCAATGTGGCGGCCTTCCGAGATCGCCTTGCACGGCTCGCACATGTTGCACGGGGTGATCGTCGGACCGCCCTTGCCGTCCGGTCCGATGCAATTGAGCGCCTTGGCGATCAGGCGCGCGGTCGAAGTCTTGCCGACCCCGCGCACCCCGGTGAGCAGGAAGGCATGGGCGATGCGCCCGCGCTCGATCGCGTTGGCGAGCGTTTTCACCATCGCGTCCTGGCCGATCAGCTCGGCGAAGGTCTGCGGGCGGTATTTGCGCGCGAGTACCCGGTAGGCGGGCGCGTCGGCGGGCCTCTGCGGCTCTTCGGGGAGGTCCAGCCCGAGACCGGGCGATTCGGCGTCGTCCATGACGATGGGTTTAGGGCTGTCCGAAGAATTGCGCACCATGCTCGATGACCCCCCGGATCATCTGCGCGTGGGGCGGGTGGGAGCCGAACGACCCGAAGCGAAATCGTTGTGGCTGCTTCCTTCCGGATCTGACCAGGTTGGCGACAGTCTCGTCCGCCCGACTCCCGGCGCGCATATGGGGGGAACGGCCCATCGCCGCAAGTTCATCTTCCGGAGGCGTACTTTTCATCCGGCGTTCACGTGCCCGGGCTGACGCCGGAATTTCCAGACTCGAAAGGCAGACTCATGCCGTTCCCCGCTCTCCTCCTCGTCCTTGCCGCCGGCCAGACGTCCGCACCGGTCGTACAGCCCTTCGTCGCTCCGAGACATTATGGGCGCCCGTTCATCAGCCCGATGGGCGAGCCGTTTCGCGCGTCGGCGGGCGGGGACGGCCTCGCGGTCTGGTTTGCCCAGGCCGACCGAAATCATGACGGGATCCTGACCGCCGGCGAGATGCTCGCGGACTCCGACCGCTTCTTCGCGGCCCTCGATACCGACCGTGATGGCGAGATCGATCCCGACGAGGTCACCCATTACGAGACGGTCCTCGCCCCCGAGGTGCAGGGCGAGCCGGCGGCGATGCGCGTGCGCAAGCGATCGCCCGACGATCCTGCTCCCATGGACTCCGACTCCATGGCTTCCGATTTCGGGCTCGATGGCCCGCAGGGTGCCGGCCGCTTCGCCTTGCTGAATATTCCCGAGCCCGTCGCCGCCGCCGACATGGACCTCAACCGCAGCATCTCGCGCGATGAATTCCGCAACGCCGCGATCCGCCGCTTCCAGCTGCTCGACACCAATCACAATGGGCGGCTGACCCTTGCCCAGCTTGACGCGATGCGCCCATCTCTCCCGCTGGCGGGGTTTCGTCACCACCGCGACCACCGGCACACGAACCCGTCCGACGGACAGCAATTCGGGGGCTAGCCCGCCATCCACGTCGAGGCCCTGCGCATGCCAGTCCCCGCCCTGATCCTTCCGCTTCTCGCCGCGGCCGCTCAATCGGCGGAGCCCGTCGTGGTCACGGGACACGCCTGGGCTCCGTTCATCAGCCCTATGGGCGAGCCGTTTCGGGCGCGAACCCCGGCCGACGACACGCTCGCCAACTGGTTCCTCCAGGCCGATCGAAACCATGACGGAGCGCTGACGCTCGACGAAATGCAGGTGGATGCCGACCGTTTTTTCGCGATCCTCGACAGCAATCACGACCACGAGATCGAACCGGAAGAGCTGGTCCATTACGAGTGGGAAGTCGCACCCGAGATCCAGGTCAACTCGAGGACGAGGCGAAAACCCGGCGAGGCCAAGCCGAACTCGCCGCAGAGCGGACACTGGCGGCGGGGGCCGAGCGACGATGACGAGCTGGCGATCTCCGACCATCGCCGCCGCGGGAGGGATGGAGGCCTTCAGGGCGCCGCTCGATATGCGCTGCTCAACATTCCGGAGCCCGTTGCGGCCGCCGACACGGATTTCGATCGGGGCATATCCCTGGCCGAGTTCAGACAGGCCGCCGCTGCCCGGTTCAATCTCCTGGACAGCAACAGACAAGGAAGGCTCTTGCTCGAGCAGCTTCAGGCGCTCCGGTCCGCCATCCAGGCGGCCGGGCCTCGACCTAGGCGTGGCGCCGATCAGGTCGACATGCGTGTCGGCAACCCGCTTCCGCCAGGAGACTGAAGGCTAGCGCGCCATCCAGTTGGTCGCGCCCGGCGGGATCCGGACCGTCAGGCTCTTCATCCCCTCGGTGAGGATGATCTGGCACGCGAGACGCGACGTCCGGGTCGCATGCGCGGCGAGGTCGAGCAGGTCCTCTTCCTCTTCGCTCGCGGGCGCGAGTTTCTCGAAATCCGCGGAATCGACGATCACATGGCAGGTCGAGCAGGCCATCATGCCCTCGCAGGCGCCCTCCAGCGGCTGGCGCTCCGCCCAGGCGACGTCGAGCAGCCGCTGGCCGGCTTTCGCCTCCACTTCCTTGTCGAGCGTGCCGTCAGCCTTCAGAAACCGCACCAGCGTCACGCGTCGAGGGTCTCCTGCGCGTGCGCCGCCGCGGCGATCCTCTTGCACGCGTCGACCAGCTCCTCCTCGGTTGTGTAGCGCCCGAAGCCGAGCCGGATCGAGGAGCGCGACTCGCGATAGTTGAGGCCGAGCGCCTGGAGGACGTGGCTCGGGCGTCCGGAGCCGCTGGCGCAGGCCGAGCCGAGCGAGAAGGCGACATCCCTCAAATCCGCGATCAGCCGCGCCGCATCCACATGTTGCCGCCGGATATTGAGGTTGCCGGGATAGCGATGGGCGGTGCTGCCATTGATCGTCCAGCCCCGGCCGAGGGCGCGCCCGGCAGCGTGCCACAACTTCTGGACATGGTCATAGTCGCGGGTCTGGCGTTCGTCGGCGAGCTTCGCGGCCGCCCCGAAACCGACGCACAGCGCCGGCGACACGGTTCCGGAGCGCATCCCCAGCTCCTGTCCGCCGCCGTGGATGAAGGCCGCGGGCTCCTTGCCCTTCCTCATCCACAGGGCGCCGATCCCCTTTGGCCCATGAATCTTGTGCGCCGAAACGGCGACCAGGTCCGGTCCGCTGCAGGGCTCGATGTGTCCGAACGCCTGGACCGCGTCGCACAGCATCAGCGCGCCCGAATCATGCGCCATCGACGCGATTTCCGAGATCGGCTGGGTCACTCCGATCTCGTTGTTCACCTGCATGACGGCGACCAACAGCACCCGGTCGTCGAGTTCGCGCGCAAGGTCGTCGAGGTCGACCCGTCCATCGGGCTCGACGGGGAGGACGGTGAGGTCGATCCCCCGTCCCGCCAACCACTCGCACGTGTCGAGCACGGCGGCATGCTCGGTCGCGACGGTGATGATTCGCGTGCGCCGGCCGGGCCCGCGCTCGCGCTCCTTCTCGACCGTTCCCTTGAGCGCCCAGTTCAGCGCTTCGGTCGCGCTTCCGGTGAAGGCGACCTTCCCGCCCTTGAGTCCGAGCGCTTTGTCGACCTGTTTGCGCGCGACCTCGACCGCGGCTTCCGCTTCGCGGCCCCAGCGGGAGGGCGAGTGCGGATTGGCGAACTGCTCCTCTACCCACGGCCGCATGGCGTCAGCCACTTCAGGCGCGACCGGAGTGGTTGCCTGGTAATCGAGATAGATCATGCGGCCTCGGCCCGTGACCTGGCGGCGATTCGCCGCCATTCGGCCAGGAAGCGGTCGATATCCGCGTCACTCGTATCGGGGCCGAAGCTGATGCGGAGAAAGCCCGCCGCGACGTCCGGTGGAACGCGCATGGCAGCGAGCACCGCGCTCTCCTTCATCGCGCCGGACGAGCAGGCGCTGCCGGCCGACACGGCGATGCCTGAAAGGTCGAATTGCACCAGCAAGGATGCGCTTTCCGCGCCGGGCAGCGAAACCGCGCCGATCGTCGGCAGCCGCGGGCCGTCCTCCGCAATTACGACGCCCCCCGCCTCTCTCACTCCGGAATCGAGCCTGGCGCGGAGCGTCGCCAGCCGGTCCATGTCGTACGGCCGCGCCTCCAGCGCCGCGGCGAAGGCGATTGCGTTCGGCGCGTCCTGCGTCCCGCGACGATAGCCCTTCTCCTGCCCGCCGACCGGCTCAAGCGTGGCGAAATCCCTGACGAGCAGGACGCCGATCCCGGGCGGACCGCCGAGCTTGTGCGCGCAGGCAGCGACAAAATCCGCGTCCGGCAAGGGCATCTTGCCCGCGCTTTGCGCGCAATCGGCCAACAGCAGCGATCCGGCCTCTCGAATCTTCGGCGCGAGACGGTCGAGCGGCTGGATGATTCCGGTCTCGTTGTTGACCTGCTGGATCGCGACCAGCGCCGGCCCCTCGGCGAGAATCGGGTCCAGCGCGGCTTCGTCGACCAGGCCGTCGGCCCGAACCGGAACGACCCTCGACCCTGCTCCCATCGCATGGTGCACGATCGCATGCTCGGTCGCGGCGTGGGCGCGTCCGGCTACGCGGGCCCGCGCAGCGGCGATTTCCACCGCCTCGCTCGCGCCGCTGGTGAAGATGACGTCATGGCGCCAGCCGAGCATCTCCGCGATGGTCGATCGCGCCCGCTCGAGCAGCGAACGGGCCGCGCGCCCGTCCGCGTGCGGGGAGCTCGGGTTGGCCCACTGGTCGAGGGCCCGCAGCAGCGCGTCGCGCGCCTCGGGCAGCACGGGGGTCGTCGCCGCATGGTCCAGGTAAAGGCGCCGGGGACCTGTCAAAAGCCGTGGATTCCTGCCGATTGCCACATCAAGAGCGGCCCCTATATAGGACCCGACGCCGCTGCGCATCCGTCGGCGAGCAACATTCCGTTACGCGAGCACCAAACCGCCCATGCCCGAAGTCATTTTTCCCGGCCCCGAGGGACGCCTCGAAGGACGTTTTCACCCCGGCAGCCGACCTCGCGCCCCCGTCGCCCTGATCCTGCACTCGCATCCCCAGGCCGGCGGATCGATGAACAACAAGATCGTCCAGCTGCTGTACCAGACGTTCGTCCGGCGCGGCTTCGCGACCCTGCGCTTCAACTTCCGCGGGGTGGGCAAGAGCCAGGGCGTGTTCGACAACGGGATCGGCGAGCTCAGCGATGCCGCGAGCGCGCTCGACTGGGTTCAGTCGATCCATCCGGAAGCCGAGACCACCTGGGTCGCGGGCGTGAGCTTCGGAGCGTGGATCGGAATGCAGCTGCTCATGCGCCGTCCGGAGATCCGCGGCTTCATCTCGATCGCTCCGCCCGCGAACATGTACGATTTCAGCTTCCTCGCGCCCTGCCCGTCGTCGGGGATCATCATCCAGGGCGAGGCGGACGAGGTGGTGACGCCAGGGGCGGTCCAGAAGCTGGTCGACAAGCTCCGCACCCAGCGGCACATCACGATCCATCACGAAACGATCCCGGGAGCGAACCATTTCTTCGCCAACGAACTCGACCTCCTGATGAAATCGGCCGATGAATATCTCGACATGCGCCTCGCGACCGACCCGGTGAAGCCGGCTATACCGTCCAGATCATCACGTTCATGACGAGAACCAGCGCGGCAGCGATCATCAGCGCGCCGCGCCCCCGGGTTTGAGGATCAAGCGCCAGCTTCACGCCCCCCGCCGCAAGCAGGAAAGCGGCGGCCATCGCGATTGCCAGGACAGCCGATGTGAATGCGGTCATTGCAGCCCTTTTTCATCAGAACTTAACCACAGTCGGTCCAGATTGGACCCCATGCCGAAGTCCGACCAGCAGGCGCGCCTCGAAGAGGCATTCGAACGAATCGAGGAGACGATCCTGCCCTGCATCGCGATGATGCTCGAAACCCTGATCGACGCCTCGGAATCGGTCGCCGAGAACGAGCGCCGCTTCCTAGTCGGCGAGCTCAAGACCCTCGCTGCCGAGCTCGAGGAGCTGACCAAGGCGGTCGAGCGGTCGAGCCCCAACCATCTCGAGCCCGGCGAATACAAGACCCGCGCGGCTTAGGCCGCTTCGGCCAGGATCTGCTCAAAGAGGGCCGGATCCACATTCCCTCCCGACAGCATCACCACCGTTCCTTCAATGGGGTCGACCTTGCCGGCGAGCAGCGCCGCGAGCCCGGCCGCGCCGCCCGGTTCGACCGTCAGTCCGTGATTCTTCCAGGCGAAGCGCACCGCCTCCGAGACCTCCGCGTCGCTGACCGAGAACGCCCCCGCATCGCAAGTCCGAAGGATCCCGAAGGTGATCGGAGAAACCCGGGGAGTCCGGAGCGCATCGCAGAAGGTCGGCGGCGCGTCCGGGTCGACGGGGACGATCTGCCCCAGCTCCAGCGAACGCGCCATATCGTCCCAGCCTTCGGGCTCGACGATGACGATCTCCGAGTCCGGACAGGCGAGCGCAATCCCGGACGAAAGGCCGCCCCCGCCGCACGGGACGACGATCCGCTTCGGCTGCTCACCGAGCTGCTCGACGATCTCCAGTCCGACCGTTCCCTGCCCCGCCACGATCGCGGGGTCGTCGAAGCTCGGAACGACAGTGGCGCCGGTTTCGAGCGAAATCCGCGCCGCGATCTCCTCGCGGCTCTCCGTTTGCCGGTCGTAGAAGATGATTTCCGCC
>DASURT010000113.1:0-2155 GCA_036375515.1 Sphingomicrobium sp. | reverse complement strand
GCGCCGCCTTTCGGCGAGGAGGAAGGAACAGGTGAGGATAATTCCGAGTGCGATCGCGATCCCGACCTCACCCGTGAAACGGCCCAGTGCGGACCACAAGGTCAGGCCGTAGGTCAGCCCGCCGAGGCCCGCCGTCGCCAGGAACGCGCCGGCATAATCGGTGCGTCCGCCGCCCGGCTCGCGGCTTTCCGCGACGTAGCGAAGCGCGAGCAAGATCGCGCCGAGCGCGAGCGGCAGGTTGATGTAAAAGATCGCCGGCCAGCCGACCGTCCCGACGAGCCATCCTCCGAGCAACGGAGCGAGTGCCGCCATCGCCGCGCCCGATGCCGCCCAGATCCCCACCGCGCGGCCCCGCTTTTCGCCGGAGAATGCGGCGTTGAGGAGCGCGAGGCTGTTGGGCAGCAGAAGCGCCGCGCCGACGCCCTGGGCGGCGCGCGCGGTGAGGAGGATCGGCAGGCTCGGCGCGAGCGCGCAGATCAGCGACGTAACCCCAAAGATGCTCGTTCCGACGACGAGAAGCCGCCGCCGCCCGAAACGGTCGCCGAGCGCTCCGCCAAGCAGGAGCAGCGCGGACAGGGGCAGCAGATAGGCGTTGACCACCCACTGCACCTCCTGGGCGCCTGCGCCGTAGCTGGCCCGGATGGCGGGGAGGGCGACGCTCAGGACCGAGCCCTCGACAAAGGACAGGCTGGAAGCGAGGATACAGGCGACGAGAGTCCAGCGCGCATCCGCGCGGGTCATGCCGCGGCTGGAGTCCCGCGGACTCAATCGACCTTCTGCGCGATCGCGGCTTCGATCATGTCACGCCACATATCGATGTCGCCCACCGCGGACATTGCCTCGTCGGGCTCGCGGGCCGTGTGGAGAACGGCGAGCGCCTCTTCGATGTGCTCGCGCCACGCCTTGTCGACCTTGTCGCTGGCGTGCGGGTCGCTGCCGTTGGCATTGATGCTCAGCGCCTCGCCGGCGAGCACGCGGGCGATCCGTTCGACCAGCGGGCGGTTGGATTCGGGCATCGTGATTGCTCCCTGCTTCCGGCTCAACCCGCTTCGTCGACTTCGGTTTCGGCCGGTGGCAAACCCGCGATCTTGCGCGCCGCGTGGATCAGCTCGACCGGCAGCATCGCGACGATCGTGGTGTTGTGCTCCACGCCGATCTCGGCGAGCGTCTGCAGGCGCCGGAGCTCGAGCGCTCCGGTCGCCGCGCTGATCACCTCCGCCGCGTTCGACAGCTTGGCCGCCGCTTCCTGCTCGCCTTCGGCGCGAACGATCCGCGCGCGCTTCTCTCGGATCGCCTCCGCCTCCTTGGCGATCGCACGCTGCATCTGCTCGGGAATGTCGACGTCCTTGATTTCGACGGAATCGATCTCGACGCCCCATTTCAGCGACGCTTCGCGAAGCAATTGCTGGAGCCGATTGTTGATCGACGCGCGGTCTTTGAGCATGTGGTCGAGATCGCTCTGGCCGATCGCGTCGCGGAGCGCCGTCTCCGCCGCCTGGACGGTCGCGCCGCGCCAGTCCTCGACCGCCGTCACGACCTGGATCGGGGAATCCGCGCGGAACCAGAGGACCGCGTTGACCCGGACCGCGACTCCGTCGCGGGTGATCGTCTCCTGCGTTTCGAGCTGATAGGTGATGATGCGCTGATCGACCCTCACGACACGGTCGACGAAGGGGATCAGCCAGTACCATCCCGGGCCCTTGGTCGCACCGAGACGCCCGAGGCGGAACAGCACGCCGCGCTGATATTCCTGGTTGATGCCGAAGCTTTTGAGCGAGCTCACCAGCAGGAAGAGCAGGATGACGCCCAGGATTGCGTAGGAAGTGATCACGATCGGCCTCTGACCATCGAGTCCTTATAGCACTTCGAACAGCCCCGCCGCGCCCATTCCGCCGCCGACGCACATGGTGACGACGACATGTTTGACGCCGCGGCGCTTGCCCTCGATCAGAGCATGGCCGGTCAGCCGCGCCCCGCTCATGCCGTAGGGATGACCGATCGAGATCGACCCGCCGTCGACATTCAATCGGTCCTCGGGAATGCCGAGTTGCTCGGCGCTGTAGAGCACTTGAACCGCGAACGCCTCGTTCAGCTCCCACAGGCCGATATCGTCGATCTTCAAATCGAAGCGCTTCAAGAGCTTGTTGACCGCGTC
>DASURT010000112.1:0-8824 GCA_036375515.1 Sphingomicrobium sp. | reverse complement strand
CAATCAGCTGGTCGCCCGACGGACGGCGAATCGCCTATCTGATGACCGTCCCCGACGAGGGCGCGAAGCTCGGCTCGGCCCCGGACAAGCCGGAGGGCGCTAACTGGGCCAAACCGCTCGAGATTATCGACAAGGTCACCTACCGCACCGATGACGACGGCTACGTCAGGCCGGGCTTCGACAAGGTCTTCATGGTCGACGCCGACGGCGGGGCGCCCCGCCAGCTCACGTTCGGCGCGTATCATGACGGCGCACCCGAATGGACCGCTGACGGCCACGCCATCCTCTTCAGCGCGCTTCGCAAGCCGGATTGGGAGCTCGCCGGCCGCGACAGCGAGATCTACCGCCTCGACGTCGCTTCGGACCAGCTGACCCAGCTTACCGACCGTAATGGCCCCGATGCTGCCCCCGAAGTATCCCCCGACGGCCGGATGATTGCCTATCTCGGTTTCGACGACAGTCCGAAAGCGTTCGAGCAGAGCCATATTTACGTGATGAGCGCGAACGGCGGTGCGCCGCACAGGATCGCACCGGCGCTAGACCGCGACATCGGCCAGATCGAGTGGGGACCGGACGGCCGGTCGCTCTATGCCGCCTATGAGGAGGGTGGTTCGGTCACGGTGTCGCGCATCGGCCTCGACGGCAGCGTCAGACCGATCACGCGCGACGCGGCTGCAGCGGACTATGATCGGCCGTACGCGGGCGGCAATTTCAGCATTGCCCGCAACGGGACCGTCGCCTTCACGGTCAGCCCATACGATCGCCCCGCCGACGTCGCCGTCTCGAGCGGCGGGGCCACGCGCCGGCTGACTCGCCTCAACGACCTCAACCTGTCGGGCAAGAATCTCGGGACACTGCGATATTTCGAGGTCAAGTCGCCCGACGGCGGCTCGGTCCCCTCCTGGATCCTGCTCCCGCCGACATGGCAACCGGGGCAGCGCGTCCCGACGATCCTCGAGATCCACGGCGGTCCCTACGCGGGTTATGGACCGCATTTCTCGACGGACTACCAGCTCTATGCGGCCTCGGGCTACGCGGTGCTCTACACGAACCCGCGTGGGTCGACGGGCTATGGCCAGGCCTTCGCGGATGGCATCGACAGGACCTATCCGGACAGCGACTTCGCCGACCTGATGGCCGCCGTCGATGCAGCGGTGGCGAGCGGTTATACCGACCCGAACAATCTCTTCGTCACCGGCGGTTCGGGCGGCGGAATCCTGACCGCGTGGATCATCGGCAAGACCGATCGGTTCAAGGCCGCGGCGGCGCAAAAACCCGTGATCAACTGGGCGAGCATGGCGCTGACCTCGGACGGCGTGCCGTTCTTCGGACGCTATTGGATCGGCAAGCAGCCATGGGAAGATTACCAGACCTATTGGGCGCGATCGCCGCTGAGCCTGATGGCCAACGTCAAGACACCGACCCTCGTGGTCGTCGGCGGCAATGACTACCGCACCCCGGTGAGCGAGGCCGAGCAGCTCTACTCGGCGCTCAAGCTGCGGCGCGTGCCGACCACGCTGGTCAAGGTGCCCGACGCCAGCCACGGCGGAATCGCGGCCCGCCCGAGCCAGTCGGCCGCCAAGGCGGCGGCGATCATCGCCTGGTTCGACAAGTACCGGACCGACAAACCGAAGCCGCAACCGATTGCGGCCGACGAAGGGGCTTCCCCGGCGGCGGTTCGCTAACTATCGGATCAGGCAACCTTTCCGGGCGCGGGCCGTACTACGGCCGGCGCTCGTTCCTTTGAGCGAAGCCCTTGGGGAGACACGAGAAGTGAACACATTCCGCTGGTTTGCGGCAAGCGCGATGGCGCTGGCCGCGGTTCCGTTGACGGCCGCTTCGATGGGCGGATTCAGCCCAGAGCGCTTGTCGAGCCACGTGAAGACGCTGGGCTCCGACGCTTACGAAGGCCGCGGTCCCAACACGCCGGCGGAGACCAGGACGGTCAATTACATCGTCGACCAGTTCCGCTCGGCCGGGCTCGAGCCGGGCGGCGATATCGTCGACGGGCGCCGCACCTGGACCCAGGCGGTGCCGCTGCTGAAGTCCGACATCGTCGGTACCCCGCAGCTGACCCTGAATCTCGGCAACGGCCATACTCTGCCGCTGACGCAGGGCGAGCAGATCGCCGTGCGCTCTCCGACCAACGGCCAGAAAGCGGTCACCTTCACCGACGCGCCACTGCTCTTCGTGGGCTACGGAGTCTCCGCGCCGGAGCGCAACTGGGACGATTTCAAGGGTCAGGACGTCAAGGGCAAGCTGATCGTCGTCCTCATCAACGACCCCGATTTCGAGGGCGGCGAAGGCAGTTTCGGCGGAAAGGCGATGACCTATTACGGCCGCTGGACCTACAAGTTCGAAGAAGCAGCCCGCCGGGGCGCCGCCGGCGTGCTTGTCGTCCACGAGACCGCGCCCGCATCCTACGGCTGGAACACGGTCAAGAATTCGAACACCAACACGATGTTCGATATCGTCCGCCAGAACCCGGCGTCCGAGCACCCGGCGTTCGAAAGCTGGATCCAGCGGCCGCTCGCCGAGCGGATTTTCGCCGCGTCGGGCCTCAACTTCGAGTCCGCGAAGGCTCAAGCCCGGACCCGCGCGTTCCAGCCGATCCCGCTCAAGGCGACGCTGAGCGCCAACGTCCAGGCCCAAACCTCGACGATCACGTCGCGGAACGTCGTCGGCCTGGTCCCGGGCAAGAAATATCCGGACGAGACCTTGATCTACACCGCCCACTGGGACCACCTCGGGATCGGCCGGCCCGACGCGAACGGCGACAGGATCTATAACGGCGCGGTCGACAATGCGACCGGCATCAGCCAGCTGATCGAGCAGGCGCGCTCCTTCGCCCGCGGGCCGCGGCCCGACCGCTCGGTCGTGTTCCTCGCCGTCACCGCCGAGGAGAGGGGGCTGCTGGGGAGCGAATATTACGCAACCCATCCGCTCTACCCCCTCGGCAAGACCGTGGGTGTGCTCAACACGGATTCGATGGGCGTCTGGGGGCCTGAGAAGGACTTCAGCATTTCGGGTACCGCCAGGCTCGGCCTGCTCGACGACCTCATCAGGGCGGGCAAGCAGGAGGGCCGCGCCTTCACGCCCGACCCGAAACCGGAGAGCGGCGGCTTCTACCGTTCCGACCATTTCTCCTTCGCCAAGGTTGGCGTGCCCGCGGTCAGCTTCAAACCGGGCAACGATCTGGTGAACGGCGGGACGGCGCGCGGTGAGGCGCTCGACGCGGACTATACCGCCAAGCGCTACCACCAGCCCGACGACGAGTTTAACCCCAAGTGGGATTTCCGCGGCATGGCCGAGGATGCAAACCTGCTGCACCTCGTCGGTGAGCGGCTCGCCAATACGCGCGAATGGCCCAACTGGAGCCAGGACAGCGAGTTCCGCGCGACCCGCGACCAGTCGGCCGCCGAGCGCTTGGACGCCGCCCCGGCGCCTGGTCCGGAGGCGCAGCCGCCGAAGAAGGGAGAGCGCGGTTGAATATCATCCCCCTCACCACAAAATCGTGGGGAGGATGAAACCTGGGAGACGCGCAAATGGCCGACCTCATCTTCTACACCCACCCCCAGTCGCGCGGGCAGACGATCCGCTGGATGCTGGAAGAGGTCGGCGCCCCCTACGAGACCGTAGTGCTCGACTATGTCTCGACGATGAAGGCCGAGCCCTACCTGTCGATCAACCCGATGGGGAAGGTTCCCGCGATCGTCCACAAGGGCAAGGTCGTGACCGAGGTCGCGGCGATCTGTTGTTACCTCGCCGACGCATTCCCGCAGGCGAACCTCGCTCCGCCCCCGTCCGATCGCGCCGATTATTACCGCTGGATCTTCTTCACCTCCGGTCCGGTCGAAGCGGCGTTCAGCAACAAGGCCGCGGGCTGGGAGCCGAGCCCGGAACGGCAGCGCATGTTCGGCTACGGCAATTACGATCTCGCCGTCGGCACGCTCGAAAAGGCGCTGGCTGGCAAGGAATATATCGCCGCCGACCATTTCACGGCGGCCGACCTGTTCGTCGGCGCGAACGTCAATTTCATGCTCGCGTTCAACCTGCTCGAGCCGCGGCCGGTGTTCATCGATTATGCGCGGCGGATGACCGATCGCCCCGCCTACGATCGCGCAAGGGAGATCGACGCCAAACTCGTCGTCGAGATCCAGGCGCAGCAGGCGCAGGCGCCGCAGCCGGCCTGAGCGTCAGGCCAAGTTGGCTCGATAGAGTCGCAGCAGTTCCGCCCAGGCCCGTTCCGCCGACGTCTGATCGTAAGATTGGCTGCCGGGCACGCACCAGCCATGGTCGGCGGGGTAGACCTCGACGACTGCCGGGCGCTTGGCCGCTGAGAAAGCCGCCTTCAGCACGTCCTTGGCTTGGGGCTGCTTTTGATCGTCATTGCGGGCGATCGCGACCAGGAAGCTGGCCTTGGTCTTCGGGATGAGGAAATGCGGGCTCGTCGCCTCTTTGGTCACCAGCCCGCCGCCGTGGAAGCTCCCGACCGCGCGAACCCGGTCGGATCGGACCGCCGCGGTTCGAAACGCAAAGGGCCCGCTGAAGCAATAACCCTGCACCCCCGCGCCCTTGCGGCGCTTGGTTTGCTTCTGTTGGTCGAGGAAGGTGATGAGAGCGGCAGCGTCCTTGTCGACCATGGCGTCCGTCAGCTTCGCGCGGATAGCCATGAGGCCGTCGCGCTGCTGGGGATTGTTGAAATCGAAGGGCCCGGTCACGACCGGCGCGCGGTTGGTGCGGTAGAAGGGGTTCGGCACCAGGACCACATAACCCGCCGCCGCCAACCTCTTGCCCATCTCGCGGAAGACCGGCCGTAGCCCCAGAATGTCGGGCCACATCAGCACCGCCGGCCAGCTGCCAGCTCCGGCCGGGCGGAATAGCACCGCATCCGCCTTGCCGTCGGGAGTCGGCACGATCACGTCGGTCTCGACGACGTCGGCCGCGAAGGCCGCGTCCGGCAATCCAGCCATTGCCGCGGCGGAAGTCATCGTCAGCACGACCGACCGGCGCGTGAAGGACGTGTCGACGAAGCCTTGGTTATTGTCGCTATCGCACATCGAAGACCTCCTTAAGTGCTAAGCCTCAGCATCCAGTCCGTCATCGCGTCGAGCGCCTCGGCCTCCGTGTCCGCCGACGTGCGTCCGCTTTTCGCGGGCACGTTGAAGCCATGATCGGCACCCTCGACGACGTGCAGCTCGGCGCACTCGCCAAGCCCGTCCACGATAGGCTTCAAAAGGGCCAGCTCGGCGAGCGCGTCGCGGCTCCCTGAAACGAACAGCATCGGGGTTTTGACGCCGGCCAGATGATCCGCGCGCTCGACTCCGGGCTTGCCCGCCCGGTGCAGCGGGAAGCCCAGGAACGCGAGGCCGCGCACTCCGGAAAGCGGGGCCTTCGACTGCGCTTGCGAGGTCATGCGCCCGCCGAACGACCGGCCGCCGGCGAAGAGCGGCAGATCCGGCGCGAGCTCGAGCGCCTCCGCGGCCGCGGCCCGCACCGCCGAATGCGCGATGGGCGGAGGGTCGGGCCGCCGCGAGCCCTTATCCATGTAGGGGAACTGGTAGCGCAGGGTCGCGATTGCCCGCGCCGCGAGTCCTTGCGCGTTGGACTCCATGGCCTTGTGGGTCATTCCCACCGCGGCCCCGTGCGCGAACAGGTACAGCGCCTTGGCATTTGCCGGATGCAGCAGCAGGCCGGAGACACTTTCGGCCCCTACCGGAATGACGATGTTCTGCGCGTCCATCAGGAACAGCAGCTCGCCGACGAGCCGTTCTCCCTCGCCTGTTGAATCGGCGGGCAAGGGACGTCGCCATAGGAACAAAAGACGCAACAATCGCCCTTGAGGGGCCGAAGGACTGCGCCGCAATGCCGGCAGTCGTAGAAATACTGGCAGGCGTCGGTCGGCATGGTCTCGGTCGAGACCCCGCCGCATTCCGGACAGGTCAGGGTTGAGTTCGGGATCGTCATGAGTCGGTTCCGCTTTCCGGCCATTGCGGAGGGCCGAACGATGCGCAAGGTTTGGGACTCTCCAAGGAGTAAGTCCCCCATGCTTCGCGCTACGCTTGCCGCCGCCATTGTCCTGTCTTCCGTTCCCGCGATCGCTCAGCAGATCTCGGCTTCACCGAGCGTCCCGCGCGACGGGCAGCACGACTTCGACTGGGAAATGGGGACGTGGACGACCCACGTCCGCGTGCGTCGCAACCCGTTGTCGGGGCAGGCCCCGGACTGGGCGACCTACGAGGGAACGAGTATCGTCAGGCCGCTGATGGAGGGGCGCGCCAACTTCGTCGAGCTTTCGGTCAAAGGAGCGTCGGGGGCGATCGAGGGTGGAGCGCTTCGGCTCTACAACCCGCAGGCGCGGCAATGGAGCTTGAACTACGCCAGCCTTCGCAACGGACTACTGACCGCCCCGGTGTTCGGCGCCTTCGACTCCGCCGGCCGCGGCGTGTTCGTCGGCCAGGATCAGCTCGATGGCCGGACGATCCTCGTCCGCTTCGTGATCACGCGGCCGTCGGCCAACGAGGCCCGGTTCGAGCAATCCTATTCCGCCGACGGCGGCTCGACCTGGGAAACGAACTGGATCGCGGTTGATCGCCGGCGCTGACTAGCGCCGGGCCGAGGCGGCAGCCGCGGTTAGCTCAGGCGGGGTCGGGGACGGGCCGCACCGGCTCGTCCATTCCAAGCCGCTTCTTCGCGGCGGAGAGCATTTCCTTGAACCGCGGATTGTCGCGGACCGCATCCATGTCCGGGTCGATCTCAGCGTGATGGATGTTCCCGGGACTTTCGACGCGCTCGAAATATTGCTCGAGCAGATCGAGAGCACCATCAAGGTCCGAATTCCCCCACGTCAGGCTGCAGGCGGAATTGTACATGACCATCATATTATCCGGATCGAGCAGCAGCGCTCGCTGAATCCAGTCTTTCCCCCGTTCGCGCTCTCCCAGCAGCATCAGAGAACTTGCGCCCGCGGACAGCGCGGCGCCGTTGGTGGGGTCCTTCGACAGCGTCGCTTCCGACCGATCCAGGGTTCGCCTGGCGGCATCCATCGCCCCCGCTTCGTTGTTTCGGTCGAGATAGCAGGTCTGCAGCATGAGGCAGCTGTGGAAGTCGCTGTCCATCAGCTGCGACGCTTTTTCCCAATAGGGAATAGCATCGCCCATCCCCTTCCGGCGAAACATCAGGCGCGCCGCCTCACGGTTCACTTCCCAGCTATCATGGCCAAGCCTCAATGCCTCCTGGAGCTCCGTGTCGGCCTCCTCCTGTCGACCTTCCTCTTCGAAATACCGCAACTTGACGCAATGAGGTTCAGGAAGCTGCGGATTGATCTCCAGCGCGCGTTCGGCCGCCGGCAAGGGATCCACATCCTGGCCGTGCCAGAAGCGCAGCTGCGCTTCAGCCAGCGCCATCAGTGCCCAGGCCTCGGCGTAGCTCGGGTCGATTTTTACTGCCTGCTTGCAGAAGCGGACGATCGCTTCGTCGCGGCGGCTGTTGCCCCAGCTTCCCCAAGTCCACTGCCGCCGTGCCATCAGGTAGAGATTGTATGCGTCGGCGCTGTCGGTGCCCCGGGCCTCGATCGCCTTCTTCTCTTCGGGCAGGAGCTTGAGCTTGAGCGCTTCGACGATCGCCTTCGAGATCTCGTCCTGTATCGCGAAGATGTCCGTGAGGTCGCGGTCGTAGCGATCGGCCCAGAGATGGTCGCCGGCCTTGCCGTCGATCAGCTGCGCGGTGATCCGCACCCGGTTTCCCGCCTTTCGGACGCTGCCTTCGAGTACCTGGTCGACCCCAAGCGTCTTGGCGACGTCCTTGACGTCGAGCGACTGTCCTTTGAAGGTGAAGGCCGTGTTGCGCGCGATGACGGACAATGCCGAAACCTTGGACAGGTCGGTGATGATGTCCTCGGTGATCCCGTCGCTGAAATATTCCTGCTCGGGATCGCCGCTCATGTTGACGAACGGAAGCACGCACACCGTGGCTCGCCGCTCCTTCGTCCGGGCGGAGTCCTTGTCGGCGGCACCTTTCGGCTGCGCTTCGCCGCATTTCTGCGCGATCGCCTGGATCAGGCCCTGCAGCGCGGGCGGCTCGCCGCTTCCGTCCCATTCGCTGAAATCGATCGACTGGAATTGCCGGAAACCGAGCGGCGGCTTCTCCGCTCCCATGATGATCGGCACGAGACGTCCGGAATCGCGGCCTTCCGCGGCCTCGTCCTGGACCCAGGGTGAAGCGATCGCCGTCTTCGACCACAGCACGACGACCGCGTCGGCATTCCTCAATTCGCGGTCGATTTCCGATGCGAAGTGCGAGCCGCCCTGAATCTCGCGATCCCACCATACGGAGTGTCCGGCGCGGGCGATCAGGCCGGCCAACTCCTTGGCCATCCCAACGTCTTCACGGGCATAACTGAGAAAAACTCGCCCCACCGATCCTCCAGCCATGACATTGATTGTGCGCCTAAGCCTCCTTTGGTTGCAAGGCCTTGTACAGCCTGGCGCTACTGCACCACTCCGCCGCCCATGTTGAACGGGCATTCCTTCACGCCCGGCGGATGGAGATGGTCCTCGTGCACCGTGTAGCCCAGGGCGAGCAGCCGCTCGAGCTGCTGCTTGTCCTCCGGCACCGCCAGCATGGCGGCTTTCGTTGGAGCCATCTTCCCGGCAACCGGCGACTGCGGCGCTGCGGCAGAGGTCGCAGCGGGAGCCTGGGCGGGCTGAGCGACCGGATCCGCCTCCTTTCCGCAGGCGCAGAAGCCAACGGCCACCAGGATTGCAATTTCTCTCATGAGCGCACCTCCTTCACGCGACGCCGCAGAAGCTGGGCCGGCCCGGAT
>DASURT010000111.1:0-9778 GCA_036375515.1 Sphingomicrobium sp. | reverse complement strand
GTTCGCACAGCAGCAGGTAACGGGCCGCTCGGCGGCGGCCGGCGAGCCGGGGCAGGAGCAGCGAGCTCGCCGCTTCGGGGACCAGCGCGAGGTCGACGAACGGCATCGAGAAGCGCGCCGACGGGTCGGCAACGACGAGCTCGCAATGGAGCAGCATCGTCGTCCCGATCCCGACGCAATTGCCGTGCACGGCCGCGACCAGTGGAATCTCGCATTCGGCGAGCGCGCGGAGCAGGCGCCACACGGGGATTTCCTCATCGCCGCGCACTTCGGCGTTGAGGAAGTCGGCAAGGTCGTTCCCGGCGGCGAAATCCTGCCCTTCGCCGCGGATCGTGATCAGCCGGATCGACGGATCGCGGGCGGCGGTTTCGAAGGCCTCCGCCAGGGCCGCATACATGGCAATGGTGAGGGCGTTGCGCCGCTCGGGCCGATCGAGGGTGATCGCGAGGACTCCACGATCGGCTTCGACGCGCACATGCTCGCTCATTTTGGACCCAGACCCTCCTACCAGCGAGAGCCGTGACATGGCTCCTGCCGGATGCAGCGCTAGGAGAAGCGTAAAGAGCGGGCAAGGGTGCCCGGTCGAGCGCTTCGACGACGCGAAGCGCCGGCAGGGCCATGCCCCTCGGGTGGGACGCAAAAGCGCCCCGGCACACTCGCTCGATTGCCAGGTAGGCCCGGCTACCTGGCTTCACTCGCTCACTCCCAGATCGCCTTTTCGTCACCATCACGGCCTCGCTGGTAGGAGGGTCTGGGTCCCACCTCCCCGAATCGGGTGACGGCGCGGTTGCCGCCCGCTATCCATGGCCCATCAACCAAAGCCGGGGCTTAAGCAAACCCATGAAGTTCTTCGCCGACACCGCAGAGATTGCCGACATCCGCGAGCTCGCCGCGACGGGGTTGCTCGACGGAGTCACGACCAACCCCAGTCTCGTCCACAAATCGGGGCGCGACTTCCTGGAGGTGGTTCGCGAGATCGCCGGGGCCGTGTCCGGGCCGGTTTCGGCCGAGGTCGTCGCGCTCGACTATGAAGGCATGCTTCGCGAGGCCGAGGTGCTGCGCAAGATCGGCGACAATATCGCCATCAAGGTGCCGCTGACCCCGGACGGGCTGAAGGCGTGCAAGACGCTGACCGGTGACGGGTCGATGGTCAATGTGACCCTGTGCTTCTCCGCGGCTCAGGCGCTTCTCGCGGCCAAGGCGGGCGCGACCTTCATTTCGCCCTTCGTCGGCCGCCACGACGACGTTGGGTTCGACGGCATGAGCCTCGTCGCCGACATCCGGCTGATTTACGACAATTACGATTTTCCGACGCAGATCCTGGTGGCGAGCGTGCGCCACCCGATGCACGTGGTCGAAGCGGCGAAGCTCGGCGCGGACGTGATGACCGCTCCGCCCAAGATCATCTGGCAATTGTTCAAGCACCCGCTGACGGACGTCGGAATCGCGAGCTTCCTCAAGGACTGGGATGCGACCGGCCAAAAGATTGATTAGCCCCGATTTGCTCCCGCGGCGTCAACCTTTCCGCAACCATCCGAAGTAACGAATTCCTAACCGGCCTGGGCCTAGTCTGCCCCATCCTGCGCAGTGGATTGCAGGTGGGGAGTCTTTGGAACCCAGGAGTGACGACCATGAGCAAGTTTCTGAAGCTGCTGAAGAGTGAAAAGGGTGCCACCGCGATCGAGTACGGCCTGATTGCGGCCCTGATCGCCGTTGCGGCGATCGCCGCGATGCAGAACATCGGCACCGCTCTCGGCACGACGTTCAACAACGTCTCCGACTGTTTGAATAACCTCTGCTAAGCATCGCTGGCGTTCGCCAGCTTGCGGCGGCGGCGTCGAAAGGCGCCGCCGCTTTTCTTTTGGGCGCCGATGCCGGTCGCGGTTGGATAGGAAATTAACCGCCGTGGGCGTATTCTTGCCTGTAATGGGCAAGGTCATTCCATTCGAGGAACGGGCGGTCGCCACGCTGCGCCAGCGGCTCGGCGCGGTCGAGGAGGCCAACCAGGACCTGATCGCCTTCGCGCGCGGTCATTCGGGCGCCGTCGCGTCGATCCACGCCGCGGTCCTCGCGGCGATCGAGGCGGACAGCATCGATCGGCTGCTCCATGTCGTCACGCAGGACTGGCCGCTGATCCTCGGCATCGATGCGGTCGCGCTCTCGCTGATCATCGGCGACAGGGGCTTTCGCGCCGATGGCGCCGGGGTCCAGCTCGTCGACCCGCAAATCCTCGCCCGGGCCATCGGGCAGGTTGACGGGGTCGAGATGCGGACCGTCGAGCGCGGGCATCCGCTGTTCGGGCCGGCCTGCGACCTGATCCGCGCCGAGGCGCTGATCCGGATCGACTGCGAGGCTCCGCTGCCGCGCGGGCTGCTGGTGCTGGGGCAACGCGCGGAGCTCAGCCTCGATGCGCGTCACGGCTCCGAGCTGCTGATGTTTCTTGGGCGCGGCCTTGCGGCTATGATCCGCCGGTGGCTGACGGACCGGAACCACTAGCGCATTCGGGGGCCCGCGAGCTTGCCGCTCGCTGGGCCGCTTATCTCCAGCACGATCGACGACGCTCGCCGCACACGGTACGCGCCTATGCCGCGACCGCGCACCGGCTGATCGACTTTCTCGGGCGGTACCGGGGCGAGGAGATTGGCCCAGCGGGCTTGCTGGACCTCACCGCGGCCGATTTGAGGGCGTTCCTGGCGCAGCGGCGCGCCGAGGGTCTCGGTTCTTCATCGGCGGCGCGCGAGCTGTCGGGCGTTCGCGCCTTCCTCAAATATGCGGCCGAGCAGGCGGGGCGCGTCGCCCGTCTGCCCCGCACACGAGCGCCGAGGCGTCCGCGCACCTTGCCCCGGCCGGCATCGCCCGAGGACGCGATGGGGCTCGCGGAAAATGCCGCGAAAGCCGCCAGCGCGCCGTGGATCGGCGCGCGCGACCTCGCGATCCTGCTGCTGCTGTACGGAGCGGGCCTCCGCGTCGCCGAGGCGCTGTCGCTGACCGCCCGCGTGCTTCCCATCGGGACCACGCTTCGCGTGACCGGCAAGAGGTCCAAGACCCGGATCGTGCCGATCGTCCCCGCGATCCGCGAGGCGATCGACGACTATGTTTGCCAGTGCCCCTGGCCGGCGGGCGGCGATTCGCCTTTGTTCGTCGGAGCGCGTGGCGGTCGGTTGAACCCCGACCTCGTCCGGCGCTCGGTCGCCGCGGCGAGGCGCCGGCTGGGCCTTCCCAACAGCCTCACCCCGCATGCGCTCCGCCACAGCTTCGCGACTCACCTGCTCGCGCGCGGCGCGGATTTGAGGGCGCTTCAGGAGCTGCTCGGCCATGCGAGCCTGTCGTCGACCCAAATTTACACCGAGGTGGACGCGGCGCGGCTCCTCGATGTTTACCGGCACGCGCATCCGCGCGCCTGAGGCTTAGCGGCTGGCGGCCCGCCGCTCGATCGCGTCCCAGATCAGCCCCGGGGTGTCGGTGCCGTTGAACTGGTCGATGGCGACGATGCCCGTCGGCGACGTGACGTTGATTTCGGTGAGCCATTTGCCGCCGATGACGTCGAGGCCGACGAACAGCAGCCCGCGTCGCTTGAGCTCGGGGGCGAGGACGGCGCAGATTTCCTCCTCGCGCGCCGTGAGCTCGGTCTTGGCGGCCTTGCCGCCGACGGCAAGGTTGGAGCGAATCTCGCCTTCGCCCGGCACCCGGTTGATGGCCCCGGCCACCTCGCCGTCGACAAGGACGATCCGTTTATCGCCCTCCGTGATTTCGGGCAGGAATTTCTGGACGACGTGCGGCTCGCGATACGTCCGGTTGAACAATTCGATCAGCGAGGCGAGGTTGCGGCCGTCCGGGCCGATCCGGAATACCGAGCCGCCGGCAAATCCATGCAGCGGCTTGATCACGATGTCGCCGTGCTCGGAGAGGAAGTGGCGCGTTGCTCCCAGCGATCGCGTCACCATCGTCGGGGGCATGAATTGCGCGAAATCGAGCACCCACAGCTTTTCGGGCGCGTCCCGGACCGCCGCCGGGTCGTTAACGACCAGAGTCTCGCCCTGGATGCGCTCGAGCAGGTGCGTAGCGGTGATGTAGCCGAGGTCGAACGGCGGATCCTGCCGCATCAGCACGACGTCGACATCGCGTCCGAGATCGAGGATCGCAAAGTCGCCGGTGCGGTAATGATCGCCGGCAACGGCCTGGACGCTCGCCTCGTGCGCTCCAGCGTAGAGCCGGCCGTCCTGCCAGGTGAGGTCCTCGGCGAGATAGTGATAGAGCTTGTGGCCGCGCGCCTGCGCGGAAAGCATGAGCGCGAAAGTGGAATCGCCGGCGATGTTGATCCGTTCGAGCGGGTCCATCTGCACGGCGACGCGAAGCGGCATGGTGCGCGCCTAGGGAGTCACTGGCACTTTGTCACCCTTGCCAGACGTTGGGCAAATGCCTCGGCCAGCGCCTCGGCACGATGAACACAGCGTCGATCCTTATGTCGTCGCCTTCGCGGGCGTAGCGCGCGGAGAGGCGCTCAGCCGCCGTTGCCACGCGCCGCAACCGCCACTCGTCGAGCGCAAAGCCGGCCGAATGGTCGTCGGCGCGCGCCTTCACCTCGACGAAGGCGAGGGTGCGCCCGCGCCGAGCGACGATGTCGACCTCACCTCCGACCACGCGCGCGCGCCGGGCAAGGATGTGCCAGCCCTTCAGGCGCAGGTACCAGCAGGCGAGGGTCTCGGCGCCGCGCCCGCGCTTCTCCGCCGCGCGGCGGTTCATTTCGATCGCTCGAGCGCGCGGGCGTAGGCGCGCTTGCGCGACATGTTGAGCCGCTCGGCGACCTCCGCGGCCGCGCGTGACGGGGACAGTCGGCCCAGCGCGTCGTCGAGGGCGGAGTCGAGCTCCTCGTCGCTGGCCTCGGCCGCTTCGGCCGGTGGTCCGACCACGATGACGATCTCGCCCCTTGGCGGCGTTTTGGCGTATCGCTGGGCAAGCTCGCCCAGCGTGCCCGTGACGCACTCCTCGTGCAGCTTGGTGATCTCGCGAGCGACCGCCGCGTCTCGCGCTCCGAGGCCATCGAAAAGCGCCGCGAGCGTGTCACCGAGCCGGGGGCCGCTCTCATAGAAGACGAGCGTGGCCCGGACCGCCGCAAGCTCGGCGATCGCATCGGCGCGCGCCTTGATCTTGGGCGGAAGGAAGCCGCCGAACAGGAACCGGTCGGTCGGCAGACCCGCGAGCGTCAGCGCGGCGATGACCGCGCTCGGCCCGGGAATCGTATGGATCACGTGCCCGGCTTCGCGCGTGGCACGGACGAGCTTGTAGCCCGGGTCGGAGATCAAGGGCGTTCCGGCGTCGCTGACGAGCGCGACCGCTTCCCGCCCGAGGCGATCGACGATCGTCGCGCGCTCCTTCGCATCGGTATGATCGTCGTACCGGATCATCGGCACCTTTGAACCGATGTGCGCTAGCAGCCTTCCCGTGACGCGCGTGTCCTCGGCAAGGATCAGGTCCGCGCTCCGCAGCACATCGGCCGCGCGAGCGGTGATGTCCCCGAGGTTCCCGATCGGGGTTGCGACGACATAAAGGCCGGGAGTGAGACGATCGGTCATTCGCTCTCTCCATTAAGCGCTTTCAAACGCACCGAAAAAGAGTCATTCGTTCGGGCATTCATCATCTGTGCCCGGGAGAGGTGCGATGATTGCATTGTTGGGTGCCACCGCCATGTTTCTTGCGGGGCTTCAAGCGTCGATCAGCGCGCCGACGGACGCATTCCGGGCGTGCCTCCGGGACGCAACCACCAAGGCGACCAGCGAAAAGGTCGCCGGCAGCGCCTACGAGGCATACGCGCGTAACGCGTGCTCCGCGCAAATGGCCGCGCTCAAGTCGGCCGTGGTCGCGTTCAGGATGAAGAACGGAATGGCCCGGAAACCGGCCGCCGACGACGCCGACATGACCGTCGACGATTATGTCGCCACGTCGGTCGACAAATATCAATTCTTCGCCGAGATGAATTCTAAACAGCAGTCGCCAGCGTCCCAGCCGACGCCGCCGCAGCCGAAGCAGCAATAGGTTCGGGCAGCGCAATCTCCGCCAGGATCCGGTCGAGCAGCAGCCGGCCCTTCGCGGTTGCCACGATGCGTTCGCCCTTGCGAGCGAGGTGTCTGGAGCCAACGAGGCGATCGACCCGGCCCCAATCGACGATCGATCGCAGCCCGAAGCGGCGCGCGATCCCTTCCGCGTCGATTCCTTCGGCAAGGCGCAGGCCCATGACCAGCGCTTCGTCCGCGGCCTCGACGGGCAGCAAAGACTCCTCGTCCCGGATTGCGTGGCCGTTGCGCTTCACGGCCGAGAGGTAGTTCTCTGGCTTGCGGTGGCGCGCGGTGCGCATCCCCAGCCTCCGGCCATGCGCTCCCGGGCCGATTCCCGCATAATCGTCATATCGCCAGTAGGTGAGGTTGTGCCGGCTCTCCTGGCCGGGACGAGCGTGGTTGCTGATCTCGTAGGCGGGAATGCCGGCCGCCCCGGTCATCTCGGCGGTCAGCTCGTAAAGCGCGGCGGCCGAATCGGCATCGAGCGGTTCGAAATCACGCCTTGCGGCCATCGTCGCGAAGCGCGT
This sequence comes from Sphingomicrobium sp., assembly GCA_036375515.1. Lineage (GTDB taxonomy): Bacteria > Pseudomonadota > Alphaproteobacteria > Sphingomonadales > Sphingomonadaceae > Sphingomicrobium. Next base: position 3,198 of record DASURT010000111.1, on the reverse strand, counting down.
TCCGGGCTCGATCGTCAATTGATACAGCGACAGGTGCCGCGTGCCGAGCGAGAGCGCTTGCGCCAGCGTTGCCGACCATTGCTCCTCGCCGTCCCCGGGCAGTGCATAGATCAGGTCGAAGCTGACCCGGCGGAAACGCTTCTGCGCGGTCTCGAGCGCGGCAAAGCCTTCGCGCGCCGAATGCGCCCGCCCAAGGAAGGCGAGGGCCCCGTCGTCGAAGCTCTGCAGGCCCAGAGAGAGCCGGTTCACGCCGGCGGCGGAGAGATCCGCAAAGCGCGCCGCCTCGACCGAGTTGGGATTGGCTTCGAGCGTGATCTCGATGTTGGGCGCCGTGGTCCAATGCGCGGCCGCGGCGTCGACGACCGCGGCGACCGTGCCCGGCTCCATGAGCGATGGAGTTCCGCCGCCGAAGAAGATCGAAGTGAGCGTTCGCCCGGGCAGCAGCCGCGCCTCGTGGGCGAGATCCGCGAGCAAGGCGTCGCGCCACGCGTCCTGGTCGATGCTCGAGCGGACGTGGCTGTTGAAGTCGCAATAAGGGCATTTGCTGACGCAGAACGGCCAGTGGACGTACAGTGCGATCTTCCCCTCCCTCCCAGGGAGGGGAGAAGCCGCGAAGCGGCTGAGGGGTGGGTTCTCGGTTCGACCCACCCCCGGCCCCTCCCTGGCAGGGAGGGGAGTGCTCATTCCTTGAGCGCCTGGACCAGCTTGAGGAACGCGTCCGCGCGGTGGCTGATCCGATGCTTGAGCTCGGGGTCGAGCTCGCCGAACGTCCGGTCATGGCCGACGGGCACGAACATCGGATCGTAGCCGAAGCCTTTGGTGCCGCGCGGAGGCCAGACGAGCGTCCCGTCCACTCGGCCGTCGAACGTCTCGACTTGCCCGTCGTTCGGCCAGGCGATCGCTAGCGCCGCCGCGAAATGGGCCGCCGGGGCCGCATCGGGCTCGGTGGCTTCGACTTCGCGCCAGACCTTTTCCATCGCGCGCATCCAGTCGCGGTGGCCGTCCTCGTCTTCCGCCCAGCGCGCCGAGAAAATGCCTGGCCGGCCGTGCAGCGCGTCCACGCACAGGCCGCTGTCGTCGGCGAGCGCCGGCAGGCCCGACAAATCGGCGGCTTCGCGCGCCTTCAAATCGGCGTTGTCGGCGAAGCTGTTGCCGATCTCCTCCGGCTCCGGCAGCCCGAGATCCTCGGCACCGACGGCGGAGATGCCGAGCGGCTCGACCAGCGCCGCGATCTCGCGCAATTTGCCGGGATTGTGGGTCGCGATGACCAGCTTCTCCCCTATCGCCCTCATCGCCCGGCTGCCTTCAGCTGGGCCGCGAAGATTTCCGAGCAGCCGATCCGCGCGAGGCGAAGCAGCCGCAGCAGGCCTTCCTCGTCATAGGTTTCGCCCTCGGCCGTCACCTGAGACTCGACGATCGAGCCGTCGGAGGTCAGCACGAAATTGCCGTCGCTGCCCGCCTCGCTGTCCTCGTCATAATCGAGGTCGAGAACGGCGGTGCCCTGGTGGATTCCGCAGCTCACCGCCGCCACCTGGGTGCGGATCGGGTCGGTGGGAATCGCCTTGCTTTCCAGCAGCTTGTCGACAGCGATCCGAAGCGCGACCCAGCCGCCCGAAATCGCCGCCGTGCGCGTTCCGCCGTCGGCCTGGATGACATCGCAGTCGATGATGATCTGGCGCTCGCCGAGCCTGGGAAGCTCGATAACGGCCCGCAGCGAACGCCCGATCAGCCGCTGGATTTCCTGCGTCCGGCCCGACTGCTTGCCCCTGGCCGCTTCGCGGTTGCCGCGCGTGTGCGTGGCGCGCGGGAGCATTCCATATTCGGCGGTGACCCATCCCTGGCCCTTGCCTCGAAGAAAGGGTGGCACCTTCTCCTCGACGCTGGCGGTGCACAGCACGCGCGTGCCGCCGAAGGACACCAGGCACGACCCTTCGGCATAGCGGGTGAAGCCGGGCTCAAACGAAAGTTCACGCATCTGGTCGGGGGCGCGTCCGGATGGGCGCATGGAGACTCCTTCGTGGTTTGTCGCGCCCTTAGCCTCGTTCGTCATTCCCGCGAAAGCGGTAATCCCGCTTTTCTTCCGTGTGCCTCGCAAGGAAGCGGGACCCCCGCTTTCGCGGGGGTGACGAGTGGTAAAGGTCAACCTACATGACCCCCATGACCCAGCCGATCAACGAACTGACGGACCGGATGCGGGAGATTTTCGGGCTCGTGGTCGAGGCCTATCTCGATCGCGGCCTGCCCATTGGGTCCAAGGCGCTCGCGGGGACGATCAATCTGTCGCCGGCGTCGATCCGCAATGTAATGCAGGAGCTGGAAGAGCGCGGGCTGCTCACCCATCCGCATACCTCCGCCGGGCGGATTCCGACCGAAACCGGGCTGCGCCTGTTCGTCGACGGGATCATGCAAGCCTCCGCGCCCGACCCGCGCGAGCGGCGCGAGATCGAGCGGCTGATCGTGCGCGACCAGCCGATCGAGGATGCGCTCGCGGCGGCGTCCGCGGCGCTGTCGGGCCTGTCGCATGCCGCCGGCGTGGTGCTCGCCCCGAAGCGTGAATTGCGGCTCAGGCAGCTGTCGTTCGTGCCGCTGACCAGCACGCGCGCGCTCGCCGTGCTCGTCGGCTCGGATGGAAGCGTCGAGAACCGCATCCTCTCGCTCGATGGCGGGGCGTCATCCGCGGCGCTCGGCGAGATCAGCAATTTCATCAATGCGCGCCTCTCGGGCCTGACCCTCGCCGAGGCCGAAGAGCGCCTCCGGACCGAGATTCGCGAGCGCAAGGAGGCGATCGATGCCGCCGCCGCAGAGCTGGTCGCGTCCGGCCTCGCCGCGTGGAGCCAGGACCATGCGCGCCGCCCCGTGCTGATCGTGCGCGGCCAGGCGTACCTCATCGACGAGACGGCGGCCGAGGATCTCGAACGGGTGAGGATGCTGCTCGACGAGCTCGAGAACCGGCAGGAGATCGCCCGGCTGCTCGAGAGCGCGCGCGACGCGCCCGGCTGCCGGATCTTCATCGGCTCGGAGAACCGGATGTTCGCTCTGTCCGGCTCTTCGGTGATTGCCGCGCCCTATCGCGGGAGCCAGGGGGAGGTCGTCGGCGTTGTCGGCGTGATCGGGCCGACGCGGTTGAACTATGCGCGCGTGGTGCCCATGGTGGATTTCACTGCGAAAGCGCTGACGAGATTGATGGCATGAACGAGT
>DASURT010000110.1:0-8538 GCA_036375515.1 Sphingomicrobium sp. | reverse complement strand
GCAGTCGGGCATTCCGGTATAATGGAGCACGATCATCGAGACCGGGAGCTGGCGCTCGTCGTAGTTCGGCGATGGCCGTTCGATGAAGTCGAAATCCACGCGCGCAATGGCGCATGATACGGCCCGTTGGGTCAACCCCCGGCCGCCGCCTTTCGCTCGCTTCGCGAGTCCGCATCGCCGATCAACCGGTAGAGGCCGCGCGCATTGCCGTCCGCGCCAAGCTTGCTCGTCTGTCCGATCACCGTTTCCCCGGCGCCGAGCATCAGCCACCCGTCCTCGGCCATCGCGGAAGCGAGCCGCTCGAAGGCGAGCGCCTTCTTCTCCGGATTCAGGTAGAGCAGGACGTTGCGGCACAGGACGATGTCGAACCCGCCCGGATGCGGCGGAGGCTCGAGCAGATTGTGGACCTGGAAGCGAAGCGGCCGGCGGATGTCCTCGACCGCGCGCCAGCCGTCCGGGCACTCCTCGAACCACTTGATCATCTGGTTGATGCCGAGGCCGCGCTGCACCTCGAACTGGGTGTAGATTCCGCGCCGGGCGCGCTCGACACAGCCGGTCGAAACGTCCGTTCCGAGGATGTCGACGGTCCAGCCCTGCCACTTTCCCGGGTCCTCGGCGAACAGCATGGCCAGCGAATAGGCCTCCTGCCCCGTCGAGCAGCCCGCAGACCAGATCCTGAGGCGTTTCGTCTTCTGCCGTCTTTGGGCAAGCTCAGGCAACGCGTAGCGCGCAAGCAGATCGAACGGCGCGCGATCGCGGAAGAAATAGGTCTCGTTGTTGAGCAACGCCTCGACGACCATCTGCGACAAACTCGGTTCCTTACCCATGACAAGGATGGTGATCAGCTCATCCAGGGTCCCGATTCCGCGCTCGCGCAGAAGCGCGGAAAGCGCCGTCTCGATCCGCCAGCGGCGGCTCATCGTCAGCTGCTGGCCGGTGCGCGCCTCGAGCAGACCGGCGAGGATTCGGCTGGAGCTGTCGCTTATTTGCACGTGAGCCGCTCCTCGGTACGCGAGGCAATCCGGCGGGCGATCTTGTCTGGCGGAAGCACGGCGCAGGCAAGACCCGCGTCGAGAATGGCCCGGGGCATCCCCCACACGGCCGAGCTCGGCTCGTCCTGGGCGAGGATCGAGCCGCCGCAGGCCACGAGCCGCTGGGCGCCTTCGACTCCGTCGCGGCCCATGCCGGTCAGCACGATCCCGAGAGCGCCGCAGCCATATGCGGTCGCCACAGCCGAGAACATCGGGTCGACCGACGGCATGCACCCGCTCGAACTTCGACCGCGGGTCAGGCGAACGACGAGGCGACGGCTCGACCAGTCCAGGGTCAGATGCCCGTCGCCCGGAGCGACGATGATCCGATCGGGGAGCAGCTCGACTCCGTCCTCCGCCACCAGGGCCTCGCGGTGCGCGACGGCGCCGAGCTGACGGGCGAACACCGGCATGAACGCATGAGGCAGGTGCTGGGTCACGAGGATCGGCACTCCGACCTTCCTGGGAAGCGCCTGGAACAGGATGCCGAGCGCATGGATTCCGCCGGTCGAGGCACCGATGGCGATCACCTCGACCGGGTCGCACGGCATGGCCCGAAGCGGGCCGGCGTGGCCGGACGGCGCGGCGGGCCGCGGCGGACAGTCGGAGACGATGGCCTGCCCAAGCGACTTGAGCTTGCCCAGCAGGATTTCGGAAAAGCGGCCGTTGAAGCGCCCGATACCGGGCTTGGGCAGCGTATCGGCGGCGCCGAACGCGAGCGCGGCGACGGTGGCCTCGGCACCCTCCTCGGCGAGCGAGGAGACGATCATGATCTTGGCCCCGGCGGCGGCGCGAATGATCTGTGGGATGGATTTGAGGCCCCCCGCGCCGGGCATTTCAAGGTCGAGGAGGATGATGTCGACGCGGACGTGGCTGAGAGCGTCGAGCGCGTCCTCCGCCGTCGACGCAACGGCCGCGATCTCGAATGCATTGTCGCTTTCGACGATCCGCGACAGCACGGCCCGGGCGACGACCGAATCGTCGACGATCATCAGCCGGATGCGGCGTTTCGTTTTCGGCAGGCCCTGGTTGCGGTCCCGCGATCTGGCGAGCGCCCGCTCCACGGTCGCGGCCTCAGGCGACGCCGACGAGCTGCAGCTTGATGTGAAGCGTTTCGCGGTCGAACGGTTTCATCACATATTCGTCCGCACCGGCTTCGAGCGCGGCCCGAATGTGCGCCATGTCGTTCTCGGTGGTGCAGAAGACGACCTTGGGCTGGTCGTTGTGCCCGCGCTGCCGGAGCATCTTCAGGAACTCCATTCCGCTCATCACCGGCATGTTCCAGTCGAGCAGGACGACGTCCGGCATTCTCGCTTCACAGCGGGACAGCGCTTCCTGGCCGTCGCCGGCCTCCTCGACCTCGAATTCCAGGGTCTCGAGGATATGCCGCGCCACCTTGCGGATCACCTTCGAATCATCGACGATCAAGCAGCTCTTCATTCTGGCTTTCCCGCTCCGGTTCGCTGAACTCTCTAAACACTAACGGTAACGAAGACCTTAAGCAGCCTGCCGCTCGGCGCCTGCGATGAGAGCGCCGATGTCGACCAATAGCAGCGGTCCGCTCTCCGTCTCGACCATCCCCTGCGACGCCCGTTCCCAGCCCGGGCCCATCGCCGCGCGCACCGGCGCGGGCTCAGACAATGCTTCGACCACGTCTTCCACCAAATCGACGATCAGAGCGTAATGGTGGCCGTCGAGCTCGACAACCGCCGCCTCGCGGATCCCGTCGGAACAATCGCTCTCGCCCAGCTCGAGCGAGCGGCGGCAATCGATCACCGTCAACACCCTGCTGCGAAGCGCCGACAGGCCGGCGACATGCGGGGCCGCGCGGGGGACCGGGATCAACGTGTCCAGCTCGACCACCGACTCCACCGCCGACGAAGGCAAGGCGACCCGCTCGCCGGCAATCGTGACGACCAACAGAAGCTCGTTCACTTGCCCCTCCCCGCGGACTTCAATGCCATCAGGAGGCCGGCCCTGTCGTAGCGATAGATGCTGTCGTCCTTCTTGCCGGCGGCCTCGGGCTCGGTCCGCAGCCAGATTGTGCGCCCGGCCGATTCTTCCGCGAGGTTCGAGCCGCGCGGCGCGATGACGAGGTCCGCCTCGACCTCCTCGCCGGCGCCGACCACGCGATAGCCCGCCGCCTCGACCATCGGGCGCAACATGTTCTGGATCCACGGGTCGTCGTCAGGCAGGCGACAGACGAGCGGCTCGGCCGCGCGCGCTGCTGCCCCGACATGATTGGCGAACAGCCAATGCGCGTCGATCAGCTCGGCGGGCTCGCCGTTGACCAGCGACACCCCGCTGACCTCGCCTTCGCGCTCGGCGTGGATCACGTCGCGCTCGATCGCGGCGAAATCGATGACTTCGGAGAAGGCGTAGCCCAACTCGTGGGCGCCGTCGTTCAGTCGGAACAGGCGCACCTTGTCGCGATCGAGATCGCCGTCCTGAATGCCCGCGAGCGGAAGGATCGCCTCGCCCACCTGGACCCGCAGCTGACCCGCGGCACGCTTGATCGCGCTGACGGGCACCTCCTCGATCCGGTCCACGACCGCGAGCCGGAGAGCACGGCGGGCGCCGTCCAGCCCGTGGAACAGAAGGACCGCGGTCGAGATCGGTCCGCTGACCATGGTCGCTTCGGCGATCCGCGCGGTCCGCTCCTGGGCCTCCAGCTTCACTCCGCCGACTTGCGCCAGACCCGCCGGGTCGAACAGCAGGATCGGGCTGCCGTCGTCGGCCAAGGTCGTTCCGGCATAGAGACCCGTATTCATCACCGCGGGGGCCGCCGGCTTCACCACCAGCTCTTCGTGATCGTGAATCCGGTCGACCGAGAGCGCATAGACGTCGCCGCCGGCGGGACGCAGGACGACCAGGGTCCGGTCCTTCTGCTCGACCTCGCTGTCGAGCCCGAGAATCCCGGCCAGTGAGACTTCGGGCACGCGCCGGCCGCGGATCGTCGCGACGCCCGCACCGCCCAGATGCTCGAGCGTGACCGCTTCGCCGTTCGCGCGGACGATCTCCTCGATGGCCGAGCGCGGAATCGCGAAATGCTGGCCGGCGATCGAAACGGTTAGCGCCGGGATGATGGTGAGGGTCAGAGGCACCCGCAGGGTCATGCGCGTCCCCTCGCCCAACTTGCTGTCGACCTCGACGATCCCGCCGATCCGCTCGACGTTCGATCGGACCACGTCCATGCCAACTCCGCGGCCGGAAATCGCGGTCACTTCCTTCGCGGTCGAAAGGCCCGCCTCGAAGATCAGCGCCAGCTGTTCGCCCGGCGAAAGCTGGGCGGCAGCTTCCTTTTCGACCACGCCCGCGCCGATCGCCTTCTCGACCAGCTTCTTGCCGTCGATTCCGCGGCCGTCATCGTGGATGTCGATCAGGATCTGGTTGCCGGACTGGCGCGCGGCGACGGAGAGGATTCCGATCTCGCGCTTTCCGGCCTTCCGCCGCTCGGCGGGAGTCTCGATCCCGTGATCGACCGCGTTGCGGATGATGTGGGTCAGGGGATCGCGGATCATCTCGATCATTTCGCGATCGAGCTCGACGTCGCCGCCCTCGATATCGACGAGGACCTGCTTGCCGAGCTCGGCGGAGAGATCGCGGACCATGCGGGGAAGAGCCACGAACAAATTCTCGATCCGCTGCATCCGGGTGCGGGTGATCGCGTCGCGCATCTCGGCGATGATCGAGGACAGGCGCTCGAACGCACCGTCCACCGGCACGTCGGTCGCGGATTCGCGCAGCCGCCGGGCCAGCTCGTTCCTCGCCAGCACCATGTCCGACACGGTGCTCATCACCCGGTCGAGCAGCTCGACCGAAAGCCGGATCGTGCGCGGCGCCACGGAGGCCTTGCCGCCGGCCTCGGCCACGGTCACGGCCGTGGCGGCGGCCGAATGGTCCATTCCAGGCGCAAGCGCCTCGATCAGCGCGCTATCGTCGCCCGCCGGCATGTCATCGCCGGCGTCGATCGCCGCGACCATCTCGCCGATGCGGTCGATAATCGCGAGGACCGCGGTGACCAGGGTTCCGTCGGCCTGGCGACGGCCCGCGCGCACGTCGGCAAGCGCGTCCTCCGCCGCGTGGCTCAGCGTTTCCAGGCGCGGGAAATCGAAGAATCCGCAATTGCCTTTGACGGTGTGGACGAAGCGGAAGATGGAATCGAGCCGAGCGCGGTCGCCGGGCTCGGCTTCCCAGGCGACGATCTCACCGCCCAGGGCTTCGAGCATCTCGCGGCACTCGGCTACGAAATCGGCGATCAGATCGTCCATCGGCGCGCAATATCCCCCGGGGTTCGTGGGCTTTATGCCGGGGACGAGTTAACGCGGCGTTATCCCTGCGGAGGGAGCGTGGCGCCGATCAGAAGGACGTCGCTGGAAGGATCCGAGAGCTGGATCGACCCGCCGGCTTCGGCGGCGAGGCTGTGCGCCAGCCATGCGCCCGCGGCGCGCGGCTCGACGGTTCCGCCGGTGCTGCCCTTGGCGAGCGTCTCCCTCAGCGCCGGGTCGAGGAGGATCCGCGGCCCTTCGGCGCGGATCACCATCTCGACCTCTCCGTCGCGGTTCTCGGCGCCGACGTCGAGCCGGCCGCCACGGACCAGCGCGTCACCGGCAAGGAGCGCGAGGTTGAGGAGCAGCTTGGCGGCGCCCTTGGACAGCTTGTCGCCCGCAACCATCCAGCCCAGCTCGATCCTCCGCTCTGGGCCGAAGACGCCCTCGAGGGCGGCCTCGGCTTCGTGGGTATCGATCTCGTCGGCGAAGCCCCCGGCGGCACCGAAGGCGAGACGGAAGAACTTGAGCTTGTTTGCCGAGGCTCGTGCGCTGTCGCCGAGCAGCTCGAGGCATTTCTCGCGCATGTCCGGGTCCTGCTCGTCGGCAAGCAGCTCGATGCCGTTGTTGAGAGCCCCCACGGGCGACATCAGGTCGTGGCAAAGCCGCGAACAAAGAAGGCTGGCGAGGTCGACGGCATTCATGGCGGCTGTGTGGGCCAGAGTCTAACCTGGCGCAAGAACGAGGCACCATTGAATGGCTGTATCACCTACCCATATCTTTCCCGTGGGGGGTACTCAGACGATCGAAGTGCGCCTGGAGCCCGCCCATGCCGGCTGGAGGCTCGATCGTGCGCTCGCGGCGGCCTTGCCCACTTTGTCTCGGGAACGACTGAAGGCGCTGATCCGGACGGGAGCGGTGGTTCGCGGCGGAACGCCGGTTCGCGACCCCGCGGCGAAGGTTCACGGCGAGGAGACTTTCCTTCTCTCCATCCCCGAGCCGGAGCCCGCGCACAACGAGCCGCAGGACATTCCGCTGAGGATCATTTTCGAGGACGAGCATCTGCTGGTCGTCGACAAGCCCGCCGGCCTGGTCGTTCACCCGGCGGCGGGCAACCGGGACGGCACGCTTGTCAATGCCCTGCTCCACCATTGCGGAAGCAGCCTGTCGGGCATCGGCGGGGTCGCCAGGCCGGGAATCGTCCACCGCATCGACAAGGACACGTCGGGGCTGCTGGTCGTCGCCAAGACCGATGTCGCGCATGACGGCCTGGCGAAGCAGTTCGCGGCCCATTCGATCGAGCGCCGCTACCTGGCGATCGTCACCGGCATCCCGAAGGCGAGCGAGGGCACGGTCGACGCGCCGCTCGCGCGCTCGGCCGCCAACCGCAAGAAGATCGCGGTCGTCGAAGACCCCCGCGGCAAGCGCGCCGTTACCCGCTGGAAACGGATCGGCGCGCTGAAGGACGCGGCGCTGGTCGAATGCCGGCTGGAGACCGGGCGCACCCATCAGGTCCGGGTCCACATGGCCTCGATCGGTCATCCGCTGGTCGGCGACCCCGTTTACGGCCGTTCCGGAAAGACGCATCGGAAACTGCTGAATGAGCTTGGTTTTCATCGGCAGGCGCTGCACGCCGCCGAGCTTGGGTTCACCCACCCCGTAACGAAGCGCCGGCTGTCGTTCGCGAGCGCCATGCCGCCCGACATGCAGGAACTGTTCAACGCTCTTGGTGTATAGGATTTAACCCGCTAGGGCGACGCTCCGCCATCGCGAAAAGGGAGAAAGACGAGAGTTTATGGCTGACAACAAAGGGATCGTCTCGCTCCCCTCGTCCGGCGGGGAGGCCGGACTCAACCGCTATCTTGCAGAGATCAAGAAGTTCCCGATCCTCTCCCCGGAGGAAGAGTACATGCTCGCCAAGCGCTGGCGTGAGCATGGCGACACCGACGCGGCGGCAAAACTGGTCAATTCGCACCTTCGGCTCGTCGCCAAGATCGCCATGGGCTACCGCGGCTACGGACTGCCCGTCAGCGAGCTGATCAGCGAAGGCAATATCGGCCTGATGCAGGGCGTGAAGAAGTTCGAGCCCGACCGCGGCTTCCGCCTCGCCACCTACGCGATGTGGTGGATCCGCGCCTCGATCCAGGAATTCATTCTCCGCTCGTGGAGCCTCGTAAAGATGGGTACCACCGCGGCGCAGAAGAAGCTCTTCTTCAACCTGCGCCGGATGAAGAACCAGATCGACGCGTTCGAAGAGGGCGATCTGAAGCCCCAGGACGTGACCAAGATCGCCACTCACCTCGGCGTTAGTGAAGAAGAGGTCGTGTCCATGAATCGCCGCATGGCGATGGGCGGCGACACCAGCCTCAATGCGCCCTTGAAAGACAGCGAGGGCGAAAGCCAGTGGCAGGACTTCCTGGTCGATACGGGGCCGCTGCAGGACGAGGCGATCGCCGAGGACCAGGAAAGCCGCGTCCGCCACGACCTGCTGATGAACGCGCTCGAATCGCTCAACGACCGCGAGCGGCACATTCTGATGGAGCGGCGCCTGTCCGACGAGCCCAAGACGCTCGAGGAATTGAGCCAGGTCTATGGCGTCAGCCGCGAGCGGATTCGGCAGATCGAGGTCCGGGCGTTCGAGAAACTCCAGGCGGCGCTGCTGCGCCTCGCCGGCGAGCGGCGGCTGTTGCCGGCGGCTTGACGCTCCCGTCATCCCGGACTTGGGCCGAGATTCGCGATCCTGGCTGCCGCAAGGGACGGCAGATGCCGGATGAAGTCCGGCATGACGAACACTAGCCTCTTGCCTTCCACTCCAAAGAGTCCGACGCTGGAAGTTTCCTCATAGGCGCCCGAGCGCCTGAAAGAGAGCGACTCGCGGCGCCTTGAAAACGGCACGAAGGGAGAGTCGCATGACCGGAGAATCAACCAAAGGCACTCGAGTGATCGCGCTGGTGGGACCCGCCGGCGCAGGAAAGACCAGCCTTGCCGAGGCCATGCTGTTCGCAGCCGGAACCACCGACCGCCTGGGGTCGACGGCCAACGGCTCCAGCATCGGCGATTCGAGCCCTGAGGCGCGCCAGCGCGGAGGCTCGACCGAGCTCAATCTCTACAATTTCGACTACCTCGGCGATTCCTTCGCCATCCTCGACGTTCCCGGCTCGGTCGGATTTTCGGCCGACGGAGCGCGGGCGCTGGCGATCGCGGACGTCGCGATCGTCGTCGTCGATCCCGATCCGGCG
>DASURT010000109.1:0-17838 GCA_036375515.1 Sphingomicrobium sp. | reverse complement strand
TGAAACCCCAAACCTACATGAATGACAGCGGCGATGCCGTTCAGCAGGCGCTCAATTTCTACAAGCTCGACCTCGATGATCTCACCGTGTTCCACGACGAGCTCGACCTCGCACCGTTCAAGGTTAAGGTCCGCGTCGGCGGCGGCCTCGCCGGCCACAACGGCCTGCGCTCGATCGACGCGGTGTTCGGCCCCGACTTTCGCCGTGTCCGCATCGGCATCGGCCACCCGGGGCCGGGCCGGAAGGACCTCGTCACTCCGCATGTGCTCGGCAATTATTCGAAGGCCGAGATTGAACCTTTGTCGGACGTGCTGGCGGCGGTCGCGGCTGAGGCCGAATGGTTGGCCGACGGCGACGACGCCCGTTTCATGAGTGAGGTGGCGCTGAGGTTGCAACAGTCGGAGTAGCCGAATCCTCAGCGGCGATCCGCGCCCGGGCCGCAGCCAGCATATGCTTGAACCTGGGATGGTCGCGCAGGCGATCTAGGTCAGGGTCTGCTTGCATGTGCTTGAGGAGCGTCGCGCCTCTCACTCGTTCGAAGAATTGTTCGAACATGTCCAGGGCGCCATCCACGTCGTCCGCCAGCGTCACGTATGCGCAACCGAGGTTGTAGAGCATCGCGACGTTTTCGGAATCGATCAGGGTGGCTCGATCGATCCATTCCTTCGCCCTATCCTTCTCACGCAGGATGAGGAGTGCGGCAACGCCGGCGGCCAGGGCCGCGCCGTTCGTCGGATCCTTCGCCAAGGCCGCCTCGGCCCGCTGCAAGGTTGGCGTGGCGACGCGCTGAAGCGCTTCGCGGTCGCCGGCGTGCGAGTAACACGCCGTGAGCATGCCCCCGCTGTGAAAGTCGCTGGGTATCAGGCTCATCGCTTTTTCGAAGAATGGGATTGCGTCGCGAGTGCGACCCTCGCGGTACATCAGCCGAGCCGCCTCGCGATTGACCTCCCACGAGTCCGGATCGAGGCTGAGCGCCCGCTCAACCAGCTCGACGGCTTCCTCGTCACGGCCTTCGCTCTCCAGGTACCGGGCCTTGACGCATAATGCTTCCGGCAGATCGGGATTGAGCTCGAGCGCGCGCTCGGCGGCGGGAAGCGCGTCATGATCGAGCCCGAGCCAGAAGCGGAGCTCAGCCTGGGCAAGCGCCATCAGCGCCCAGGCCTCCGCGTAATTCGGATCGAGGGTCACCGCTTGGCGGGAAATCCGCGCAATCGCCTCAACGTTGCGAACGTCGCCGTAAAATCCGCTGATCCAAAGCTGCCGCGCCATCAGATAGACGTTGTAGGCCTCCACGTTTGATGTGCCCCGGGTTTGGATGGCTTTCTGCTCCTGCGGCAGCAGTTTGACCTTGAGGGCATCGACGATGGCCTTCGAAATCTCGTCCTGGATCGCGAAGATGTCGGTGAGGTCGCGGTCGTAACGATCGGCCCAGACGTGGCCTCCCGTCTTGCCGTCGATCAGCTGCGCCGTGATGCGCACCCGGGCGCCCGCCTTACGCACGCTGCCCTCGAGGACGTGGCTGACGCCCAGCTTCTTCGCGACATCGCAGACATCCACCGACTGACCCTTGAACTGGAAGGCAGTGTTCCTGGCGATCACGTCGAGCGCGGACACTTTGGACAGATCAGTCGTAATGTCCTCGCTGATCCCGTCGCTGAAATATTCTTGCTCGGAATCACCGCTCATGTTTTGGAAGGGCAGCACGCAGACCGACACTTTCTGTCGGGCCGGTCGTGCCTCCGCCGCGCTCCCGTCCGCGGGACCGGCAATGGCGGCAACGCTTGTGGTCAGCTTGCGCCACCCCGGCGAATCCGCCTCTCCGTCCCAACCATTGAGGTCGGCGCATTGGATCTGATTGAAGGGCATCGGCGGGATGCTCCCGTCCAACGTCGCCTGGACCAGCTTGTCCGCCGAACGCGCGGCATCGGCCTCGGCGCGAACCCATTGCGACTTGGCTGCTTCGGGCGACCACAGGACCACGACGGCTTCCGCTGCCTTCAGCCGTTCCTCGATCACGTCCGCATAAGCGCGGTGGGCCGGAAGCTCGTCGTCGCGCCAGACGTTATAGCCGGCCGAGCGCAGCGCATCCGCTACGCGCACGGCCTGCCCCTCGTCGGGGCGAGCGTAAGAGACGAACACATCCGACATGGCGAGCCCCTCTTCCGCCTCGGATATCAGGACTCTACGGGTGAGTCATGGTGCGCCATCTCTTCGTCACGAGGCTGTACGAGGCCGAGCTCGGAAATTCGGCGCTGCTCGGCGAGCTTGTGCGATCGATCCGCGCGCTGGCGTCGGACGATCGGGCCGGCCGCCGCTGGAGCCGCGAGCAATGTTATTCCGGCTACACCAGCTACGCCTCCCTCAACGACCTCCCGAAGCGCGATCCGGCGTTCGCCGAGCTGGCCAGGCTGCTGGCCCGGCACGCCGCCGCGTACGCGCGGGAATGCGCGTTCGACCTCGCCCGAAAACCGCGGCTCGACAGCCTGTGGGTCAATCTGTTGAAAGGCGGTGGGCATCACAGTGGACACATTCACCCGCACAGCCTCATTTCGGGAACGCTCTACGTCGAGGTGCCGGCCGGGTCCGGCGCCATCCGCTTCGAGGACCCGCGGCTGCCGCTGATGATGGCCGCGCCGGCGCGCCGGAAGGACGCTCCGGATGACCTTCAGCCGTTCCTCACGGTCGAGCCTCGGCCAGGCCTGCTGCTGATGTGGGAGAGCTGGCTGAGGCACGAGGTGCTTCCCGGCAAGGGCCGCGGCGAGCGGCTCAGCGTCAGCTTCAATTTCAGCTGAGCATCAGTCTCGCGCCGGAATTTTCAGGCCGCGCTCGACCGCGGGTCGCGCGAGGCCGCGCTCCAGCCAGCCATGCACGTTGGTGAAGGCGTCATATTCGACGAGGTTCGCGGCGTCGTAGAACTGGATGAGGTTCCTGACCCAGCCGATGAGGGCGATGTCGGCGATCGTATAGTCGCCGCCCATCACCCATTCGCGCCCGTCGAGCCTTTGCTCGAGCATCGCCAGCAACCGCTTCGATTCATCGGCGTAGCGCTGGAGCGGTCGCTTGTCCTCCCACTCGCGGCCCGCGTATTTGTGGAAGAAGCCGACCTGGCCGAACATCGGCCCGACATGGCCCATCTGCCACATCACCCACTGGATCGTCTCGTAGCGACGATTGCCGGTGGGCAGCAGCTGACCGGTCTTGTCGGCGAGATAGATGAGGATCGCTCCGGATTCGGCGAGTCCCAGCGGCTCGCCGTCCGGGCCGTCGGGGTCGATGATCGCCGGGATCTTGCCGTTCGGATTCAGGGAGAGGAACTCGGGCGTCCAGCTGTCGCCCTTGCCGATGTCGACCAGGTGCGGCTCGTACGGAAGGCCCGTCTCCTCGAGCATGATCGAGACTTTGACGCCGTTCGGCGTGTTGAGCGAGTAAAGCTGGAAAAGGCCGGGATCCTTCGGCGGCCAGCGGCGGGTGATGGGGAAAGAGGAGAGATCGGCCATCAACCCGAGCTAGGGTGCGTCGCGCATGGTTTCAAATCCGGGATCGTCATGCCGGACTTGATCCGGCACCCGCCTTCTTTACTAGCGCGGCAAGAACAGGCGGATCCCGGCTCAGGGCCGGGATGACGTTCAATCATCCGGAGACTTCATGGGTTTTCGCTGCGGCATCGTCGGCCTGCCGAACGTCGGCAAATCGACGCTTTTCAATGCTTTGACCGAGACCGCCGCGGCGCAGGCGGCCAATTATCCCTTTTGCACGATCGAGCCCAATGTCGGCCGCGTCGCCGTGCCCGACCCGCGCCTCGACCGAATTCGCGAAATCGCCGGCTCGGCGCAGGAGATCGAAACCCAGATCGAGTTCGTCGACATCGCCGGCCTCGTTCGCGGAGCATCGAAGGGCGAGGGACTTGGCAACCAGTTTCTCGCCAACATCCGCGAGGTCGACGCGATCGTCCACGTGCTGCGCTGCTTCGAGGGCGGCGACGTCACCCATGTCGAGGGCCGCGTCGACCCGATCGCCGACGCCGAGACGGTCGAGACCGAGCTGATGCTGGCCGATCTCGAAAGCCTCGAGCGGCGCGTGCCGAACCTCGTCAAAAAGGCGCAGCAGGGTGAGAAGGAAGCGAAGATCGAGGCGTCGGTGCTCGGCCAGGCGCTGGAGTTGCTAGGCGCCTCGAAGCCCGCGCGGCTCACAAGACCCAGGGATCACGAGGAGGAGAAGGCGTTGCGGCGCGCGCAGCTGCTGACCGCCAAGCCGGTCCTCTACGCGTGCAATGTCGACGAAGAGCACGCCGCTTCGGGCAACGAGCATTCGGCGCTGGTCTTCGAGCGCGCCCGGGAAGAAGGCGCCAAGGCGGTCGTGATCTCCGCGGCGATCGAAGCGGAGATCGCGACACTGCCGCCGGGGGAGCGCGACGCCTTCCTGTCCGATCTCGGCCTTCACGAAACCGGGCTCAACCGGATGATCCACGCCGGCTACGAACTTCTGGGCCTGATCACCTTCTTCACCGCCGGTCCGAAGGAAGCGCGAGCCTGGACGACCCATCGCGGCGCGAAGGCTCCCGAAGCCGCGGGCGAGATTCACACCGACTTCGAGCGCGGCTTCATCCGCGCTGAGACGATCGCCTACGACGATTACGTCAAGTACGGCGGCGAGAGCGGAGCGCGCGACGCCGGGAAGCTTCGTTCGGAAGGCAAGGACTATGTCGTCCAGGACGGCGACGTGATGCTGTTCCGGTTCAACGTCTAGGCGAAGGCCTAGCGCCGGCTCTCCCGATAGAGGCCGATGGCCAGGATACCGGTGACGACAATGGCGGCGATGCTCACCGATTCCGAGATCGTATGGCTGCCGACCGTCACTTGGAAATGCGTGAACAGCCGGTAGATGTGAAGCAGCGCCATGACCGCGAAGATCAGCGAGGCGATCAGGGTGAACGGTCTCGAGCGGGTCATCATAGCCTCCCCATTCTGACGAAACGGCCATACATCAGTTCGGCCGCTGGCGGAACTTCGTCGGCTGGCAAGCGCGACCGAAAAGAGCGCTGTGAAACACCACGACCCGAGGCCTTTTTCGTGGACTAGAACTTCATGCCGGCACGAATGCCGATCGTCCGCGGCCGGCCCGGTACGACCAGCGCGCGGGTGCAGCTTCCGCACGCCGTCTGTCGGCTGATGTCGATGCGCTTGTCGAAGATGTTCGTCCCGAACAGCTCGATGTTCCACTTCGGCCAGTCGAGACCGGCGAAGAGGTCGACCAGGGTCGCCGAGTGCAGCCTGCCCTGGAACTCGTTCGGATTCACGATCTCGCCGGTTCCAACGAGCGCGATTGCGGTCCGGAGCGACGAAGGCGCCGACCCGCGATAGGTGACGCCACCCTGGACGTGGGCCTTGACCTCGCCCCAGGCCGGCCAGCTGTATCGAGCGGTAGCAGTCGCCTTGAACTTGGGCGTAATAGGTAGTCGCGTGCCACTCGGCACCGATGGGAAATCGACAACATCATCGCTGGGGTCGCCAGGCGTACCGTTATCGTCCAGCACAGCATCGCAGTTCGGGGTCGTGTCGGACGCATCGGTACAGATGCTCCCCTTCGTCTTCGCGTCCGTGTAGGCGGCGGCTGTGTTTAGGGTCAGCCCACCGCGCACGTAACTGATGTCCGTCTCGAGACCGTTGATCCTTGCGTTCTTCGCGTTGTGTATCTCGGTGAAGCTATTCTCTCCCAGGAAGGCGAACTGGAATTTCTTCCATCGCTCGTGGAAGATCGCGCCATTCCAGCGCACCGGTCCGAATGTGGTCTTCCAGCCGATCTCGTAATTGCTGAGGAAGTCCGCATCATAAGGTGGAATGTTGGCTCGCCGGTTCACTCCGCCGGGCCGGAAACCGCGCGACCAGGTCGCATAGAACATCAAATTTTCCTGAGGTTTCCACTGCGCATTCAGGCGATGGGTGAAACCATGATCCTTGGCGCGAACCGGCTTGAGCTCACCATTCTCGAATACGGCCAGGTTGGTGCAGGGACTGCCCGACACGACCGCGGGCAGAAGCGGAGAGGACCCGCCGGCGTCAAGCACATCGAACAGCCTCTCTCCGCTTTCCGTGAAGCACTGGATGACGCCGGTCCTGCTGCTGAAGGCCCCGTTGGGCGGTTTGGCCGTGAAGGGCCGAGTGTCACCGGGAAAATAGAAGTTGCCACTGGCGGGATCTCTTCCGAAACCGAAGAAGCCGATCAGCGTGTTGTCATATTTGAAGAAGCGGCCGCCGGCAGTCAGCGTGACCTGCGGAGTCACGTCGAGGCTGGCCTCGCCGAACAACGCATAATCCTTGTCCTTGCGCTTCTGCTGGGTCAGCCAAAGAGTCCCGGGAAGGCCATTGACCGATAGCTCGTCAGCGAGTCCGTCGATCCGATAGTCCTGGTGGATGAAGTTCTTCTGCACCTGATAGAAGGCGCCGGCGATGACCCGGAACGGCTTGTCCGCCGGTGAGGCGATGCGCAGTTCCTGGCTCATCTTCCGGAAGTGATTGGTGCCGATGATGAACTGCTGCGGGTTGTCGAGAAAGAGCCCGTTCTCGCCGTGGAGCGCAAAATAATAATAGAGCCCGCCGACGTTCTCGTAGAGCTGGTCGTACGCGTCGGTGTAGTCCGCGTAGTCGTTAATAGCGAATGTCTTGCGGTCCATGTAAGCGCCGGCGTAGGTCACGTCGAAGTTGGCGATCTTGCCTTCGACAGTTAGCGCCGCCTGCCAGAACCGGTCCCTGCTCGGCTCTTTCCTGAAGCGATCAATCTTGAGATCCCCCAGTTCGGGATCGTAGAAGAACACGCCGCCAGCCTTGGCCTTCTGGTACAGGAACGTCGGCGTCGCGGTCCAATTGTCGTCGAGGTCGACCTTGAGCGCCGCGCGGCCGCCCCAGATGTCCTGGTCGTTGAAATTCTTCTTTTCGAGGCCGGCATTGGTCACGGTCGGGCCATTGTGGACGCAGCCGACCGCGACGGGGCCATTGCCATCGTCAAAGTCGTGATAGATCGTATCGCCGCAATAGGTCCGGCTGCCGAAGACATTGTCGATGAAACCGGCATCATGCTGGTAAAAGCCGACTCCGCGTAACGCGATGGTGGGCGCGATCGGCAGGTTGATCATCCCCTCGATCTTGCCGCCGATACCTCCGTGCGCGACCGAGTTCAGCTCCGCATCGATCCGTCCCGCCGTCACTCCAAGCTCGGGCTTATTGGTGATGATCCGGATCGTGCCCGCTTCGCTCGACGCGCCGTAAAGGGTCCCTTGTGGGCCTGACAGGCTCTCGATCCGGGCAACGTCGTAAATGTGAATGTCGAGCGTTCCGCCGATCGTCGTGACCGGCTGCTCGTCGAGATAGGTTCCGACCTGCGGCAGCGGGCCGGAGTGATTCCCCTCCGCGTTGGTGCCGCCCGCCGCGGAGACGCCGCGCATATAGACCGTGGTCACGCCAGGCTGCGTGGTCAGGAACGAGACCGATGGCAGCTGCTTGGTATAATCCTCGAAGTTCGAGATGTTCAGCTGATCGAGCCGCCGCGTCCCGATGGCGATCACGTTGATCGGAACGTTCTGGACATTCTCCTCCCGCTTGGTCGCGGTGATGATGATCTCGCTTTGATCCTGCCCTTCCTGAGCGGCCTGAGCAGGCGCCGGAGCCGGGGCCGTTTGAGCGACGGCCATTGTCGGCAAGGCGGTGGAAGCGAGGAATCCGAGCGTGAGCGCACGGAAGGTGCGGTCGGTCATATATGCCCCCCTTCGGCGATGTGTCGGTATTGCGACAGAAGCGCGGCGCCAAGTCAACAGACGCCGTGGCGTACGCGTAACGATTGCCGCTTCAGCGTTGCAGGAATGACGCGGGTGGATCGGGATAGGCGTCGAGCACCGGGCCCAGCGCATCCTTGAGCGGCCCGAGCAACGGCTCATAAGGCCGCCATTCTTCGGTTGCTTCCCGGTAGATCGGCCGTCGGACCTGCTCCGAGCTCGCGGTGCGGACGGCGCGGTCGGTCTTGTAGAATTCGAGGACCTGCGGTTCGAACTCCAGCCCGCAAAAGTCGAGCAGCGCGCGAACCTCAGCTCCCGTATCGTCGACCATGCGCTCGTATAGGACCCGATGCACCCGACCGGGCAGCATAGCGTCAACATGCGCCATTAGCCGCACGTAATCGCGATAATATCGTCCGATAGAGCCGAGGTCGTATGTAAAGGCTTGGCCGCGCGCGAAGTGTTGTCGGAAATTGGAGAAGCAGCAGCCGAGCGGGTGGCGCCGCGCATCGATGATCTTCGCCCTGGGCAGGATTAGCTGGATGAACGGCACGAACAACCAGTTATTGGGCATTTTGTCGATGAAGAACGGTCGGTCGGTCCGTCGCTGCACCCCTGCCCGCTTTAGATATTCGCGGCCCAGCTCCTCCCGCTCGGCGGACATGAGCTTCAGCACGGCCGCTGGATAAGGCCCGATCCGCTGAACCAGGGCCGGAATGTCGGGCAGCTCGGCGGTGCCCTCAACCAGGCTGTGACTGCTGAGGATTTGCTCCACGAGCGTCGAGCCCGCCCGCGGCATCCCGACGATGAAGATCGGATCCGGCGCAACGCAGCCGCCTTGGCGCTCTCCGAAAGCCTCCGCCGTGAAATTCGCGATGCAGCGGTCGACAGTCCGGGTGAGCTTCGCCGCGTCGTACGGCTCGCTTTTCAACCGGAGCGCATTGCCTCGACTGTAATGAGCAAAGGCTTGGTCCGGATGGCCGGCATCGTGGAGTGCCTTGCCCAGCGCGAAGTCCAGGTGCAGGCGGTCCTGGTCGGAAAGGCCGGAAGACTTCAGCGCCTTCTCCATCGCGGCGACATCGGAATCGTCGAACTTGACCGTCTTCAAATTCGCGAGGCTCCACCAAGCCTCGCCCAGCGTCGGCTGGTTTGCGAGCGCCTTCCGATAGGCAGCAACGGATTCTGCCTGCTGGCCGACCGTCTTCAGCATATGGCCGTAGCTGAGCCAGGTACGCGGCTGGTCCGGCGTCTTTTGCAGAACCTGTCGATATAGCGCGATCGCTTCATTGAAATCGCCGAGCCTGGCGAGGGTCGCAGCCTTGAGGTTGGCCATGCCGATGTCTTCGGGATCGGTCGGGTAAATCTCTTCGAGCAGCTCGAGCGCTTCCGCCGGACGTCCCGTCCGGCCAAGCACCAGCGCGAGGTTCGTTCTTGCCCCGGTGAAGCCCGGCGCGATTTCAATTGCTCGACGAAGCAGGCTTTCGGCATCCTTCCAGCGCCCGATCCGCCCGGCCAGCTCGGCGAGCATGCGGATTGCCTTGGGGTCGAACGGATCTTCCTTGAGGTGCAGCTTCAGCAGACGCTCGGCGACATCGAGCCGGTTCTCGTTCAACGCCATCGCCGCCTCGATGAGGCGCGGATGCCATCTTCCCGTCACTGCAGCTTCGGCCGCCATTCGCTCACCGTAGCGCCAGGCGCCGCGCGCCGCTATGCGCGCTGGCGATGCGCTATTTCGAAGACCTGGAAGTCGGCGCCGAGACGGATTTCGGCTCCTATGACGTGACCCGCGAGGAAGTGCTCGATTTCGCCCGGAAGTACGACCCGCAGCCGTTCCACATTTCCGACGACGAAGCGGCCAAGACCCACTTCGGCCGGATCGCCGCGAGCGGCTGGCACACTTGCGCGATGACCATGGCGGTGATCGCCCGCCACGTGGTCAGGCACGAGCAGGCGGGCCTTGGGTCCCCGGGCGTCGACGAGCTTCGCTGGCTGAAGCCCGTCTATCCGGGCGATACGCTGCATGTGCGTGGCCGCATCGTCGAGAAAAGGCCGTCGCGGCGGCGCCCGGAAATGGGGTCCTTTCGGACCGAAACCACGGTCACGAACCAGGACGACGTGCCGGTGATGCGCTTCACGTCGATCGTCCTGATCCGGCGCAGGCCGGACGGGAGCCCGGCTTAGTCGTCCTTGCTCTGGTTCGAGCGCCGCTGCTCGCGAGCGGCCTGCCTCTCTGCCCGAGTGGCCTGGCGCTCCGCACGAGTCGTCTGGCGAGCCTCCACGGCCCTCTGCCGGCCACTGAACCCGCTCCAGTTCGGCCGTAACTCGCGGGTCCGGACGGCGGTCGTTCCGGTGTTCGACACGCCCCCATTTTCGCGAACGCGGTCGGCGACGGACCGGGCCACCCGCTGGCGCCAATATTGCCGCTCCGCGTCGGTCATTTGCCGACGATGGCGATGGCGGTCGTACACATAGTAGCCGGTGCCCGGGTAATAATAATCGTTGTACCAGCCGTAATAGGGCGAGCCGTAGCCGCCATAATAGGAGCCGTAGCCATATCCGGAGCCGTAGCCATATCCGGAGCCGTAACCGTAGCCGATCCCGTAATAGGGTGAGCCGTAGCCGCCGCCGTAATAGGGGCTGCCGTACCCATAGCCGGAATAGGGGCTCCCGTAGCCAACGCCGAGGCCGAGGTCACCGTAGGCGCAGCCGCCCAGCGTCACTCCGGCCGCGATCAAAAGGGTCGCGAGACGCGTACGCATACCAATTCTCCTCAAAAGTGAGGTTACAACATCAATGCGGCTGCGTTTTGCGCGTTCCTCCATGTCGCTGACATGAATGGAATTTCATGTTGGAAAGGCGAAAAAGCCTAGCCGGCGATACCCGCTTTCGCCTTGGCGCGACGGGCCTTCGCCCGGTTCTCGGGCTTGAGCGGCCCCGTCGGCCGGACCGCGCGCTTCGTTTCGTGCCAGATCTGCTGATAGGCGAGATAAGCGAGCACGGTCGCGAACAGCAGGAAGATCGTCACCGCAATTCCCGCCGCATGGCGGCTTTCGAGGTTCGGCTCCGCGGTCCACACCAGGAAGGCCGAGACGTCCCGTGCCATCTGGTCGACCGTCGCCGGGGTTCCGTCGGCGTAGGTCACCTGCCCGTTCGCCGTCAGCGGCGGCGGCATGGCGATGTTGAGGTTCGCGAAATAGGGGTTGTAGTGCAGCCCCGGAGGCGTCTTCGCGTCGGGATATTGCCGGAGCTCCGCGGGGGTCTGGTTCCGGAAGCCCGTGAGCAGCGAATGGATGTACGCCGCCCCTCCCTCGCGCGCCTTCTCGATCAGCGACAGGTCGGGCGGAAGCGCGTTGTTGTTCGCCGCGCGCGCTGCGACCTCGTTCGGGAACGGAGCGGGGAAATTGTCGGACGGAAGCGCCTTGCGGGTCGAGGCTTCGCCCGTGTCGGGATTGATCGAGGGAACCTGGGTCTTCCAGTCCGACGCGATCTTCTTGATCTCCGCCTCGTTGTAGCCGAGGCCCTTGAGGTCGCGGAACGCGACGAGGCTCAGGCTGTGGCAGGCCGAGCAGACCTCCGAATAGACCTGGAAGCCGCGCTGCAGCTGGCGCTTGTCGAACTTGCCGAAGGGCCCGTCGCTGGCGAGGTGCAGCGGCCTGGGCTCTTCGTGGAGCTTCTCCGAGGCGAACACTTCGGGCGGCGTGCGGAAATAGGTCGCGAGCCCGCCGATCAGCGAGATCAGGAGGACGCCGGCGAATACCAGGCCGACCAGAAAGGCGATGACACGAACCATGTTGATTGCCTGCCCCCCTACTCGGCCCCAGAGGCCAAAGCTGCCGTTGCCGCCGTGGTCTTCGGCCGTCGTCCCGTTCCTGCCGGCGCGGCCTCCGCCGTCTCGCCGTGAAGCACGGAATCGGTGATCGACTTCGGCAGCGGGAGCGGCGTTTCGAACCTCGAGACCAGCGGCAGGATCACGAGGAAGTGGAGGAAGTAATAAGCGGCCGCGGCCTGCCCCAGGGCCGTGCGCCACGGACTGATCGGCGCCCCCCCGACGTAGCCGAGGATGATGACGTCAGCCACGAGCAGCCAGAAGAATCGCTTGAACACCGGGCGATAGCTCCCCGAGCGCACCGGCGAGCGGTCGAGCCACGGCAGGAAGAACATCAGCAGGATCGACGCGAACATCGCCAGCACGCCCCACAGCTTTGCCGCGAGGACGAAGTCGACCGTGAACGAGCGCAGGATCGCGTAGAACGGCCAGAAATACCATTCGGGCACGATATGCGCGGGCGTCGCCAACGGGTTGGCCTGGATGTAGTTGTCGGGGTGCCCGAGGTAGTTTGGCGCGAAATAGGTCACCAGCGCGTACACCAGCAGGATCGCGGCGGTGAACCAGCCGTCCTTGGCCGTGAAATACGGGTGGAAGGGCAGCGTGTCCTTCTCGTCCTTCACGTCCACGCCGGTCGGGTTGCCCGATCCGGGGATGTGCAGCGCCCAGATGTGGAGGATCACCACGCCGGCGATCACGAACGGCAGCAGGTAATGGAGCGAGAAGAAGCGCGTCAGTGCCGCCTCGTCCGGCGCATAGCCGCCCAGCAGCCAGACGCGGATCGGCTCGCCGACCAGCGGGAAGGCCGAGAAGAAGCCGGTGATGACCTGCGCACCCCAATAGCTCATCTGCCCCCACGGCAGGACGTAGCCCAGGAAGGAGGTCGCCATCATCAGCAAATAGATGACCATGCCGAGCATCCAGACGAGCTCGCGCGGCGCCTTGTACGACCCGTAATAGAGGCCGCGGAACATGTGGATGTAGATGACGATGAAAAAGAAGCTCGCGCCGTTCATGTGCGCGTAGCGCAGCAGCCAGCCCGCGTTGACGTCGCGCATGATCAGCTTGTTGACGCTGTAGAAGGCGCCGTCGACCGTCGCGTAATAATGCATCGCAAGGACGATGCCGGTCACGATCTGGATGGTCAGGAAGAGACCGGCCGCGACACCGAAATTCCAGAAGTAATTGAGGTTCCGCGGTACCGGATAACCGGGGCCCGTCGCATTATAGACGATGCGCGGCAGCGGCAGCCGCTCGTCGAGCCAGCGCATGAAGGGGCGCTTGGGTTCGTAGGGCTTGGCCCAGGAAAAGCTCATCTGACGCTAACCCCCCTCAGCCAATCTCGACCGCCGTCGGCGACGTGAATTTGTACTCCGGAACCTGCAGGTTCAGCGGCGCCGGCCCCTGGCGGATGCGTCCAGCGGTGTCGTAGGCCGACCCGTGGCAGGGGCAGAAATAACCGCCATAGGGCCCGCGGTTCTCGTCCGAGACGATGCCCAGAGGCACGCAGCCCAGATGCGTGCATACGCCCATGGTGATCAGCCAGTTCAAATGCCCCGGCTTGGTCCGCTCGGCGAGCGTCTGCGGGTCGCGCAGATCGGACAGCTTGACGGCGTTCGCCTCGGCGATCTCCTTCGGCATCAGGTTGCGGACGAACACCGGCTGCTTGCGCCAGCTGACCTTGATTCCCTGCCCCGGCTGGATCTTGGAAATGTCGACCTCGGTCGAGGCGAGCGCGAGCACGTCGGCCGACGGCGACATCTGAACGATCAGCGGCGCCAGCGCGACCACCGCGCCGACCCCGGCAAAGCTGACCGCGGCCACGTTCAGAAAATCCCGGCGGCGGACCTCGCCTTTTTCGCCTGTGATGTCGGAACCCTCAGCGGACCCTGCCTGCGTGGCCATTCTCACCCTTTTTTTGACGCTTGCTCTTCCGGCGGACCGAGCGGCCCTTCAGCGACGCCGCGCCAGGAGATGCCCAACGCGATTGGCGGCCTGATAGCGGGGGGTTTCGGGTCTGTGAAGGGGCGGATTTCCCTAGGGTCCAAACCCATTACGAGCGAGAGCCGGGACATGGCTCCCGCCGGATGGAGCGCGAGGAGAAGCGTGAAGGGCGGTGCGGGGCCACCGGTCGAGCGCTTCGACGAAGCGAGGCGCCGGCAGGGCCATGCCCTCCGGGTGGGACGAAAACGCGCCCTGGCAACTTCGTTTCGCTCGCTCGCTTGCCAGGTAGGTCCCGCTACCTGTCTTCGCTCGCTCACTCCCAGAACGCGTTTTCGTCACCATCACGGCCTCGCCGGTAATGGGTTTGGACCCTAGCCGGCAGCCGGCGCGCATGCCGGCGCGGCATCACCTTGCCTTCGGCCGGCCGAAGCGGAGCGAAGCATGACCGCGGCGGCATAGAGGACGACGACGATTACGAGCCAGCGCAGCATTTCGACGGACATCGACTTGACGATGAACGCCGCAACGAGGACCGCGGGAATGCCGCCGATCGCAAGACCAGTCACAACGCGCAAATCCATCTGCCCGAACTGGATGTGCCGCACGCCCGCGCCCGCACTCATCAGTGCCGCTCCGGACGCCATAATCGGGAAGCAGAGCCTCGGGTCCATGCCCATCAGGCTCAAGATGACGAGTGTGGGCGCATAATTGCCGACCCCGAAGTTGAGCAGGATCCCAAACCCGAAACTGGCGACGATCGCGACGATTGTGAGAGGGAGCGAGAGACCGGCCGCCGTCCCCCCGCCCGGGAACAGATGGAGGTTGGTCATCGCGTAAGCGATCGCCGCGAGCAGCAGTCCAATGGCAACGACCAGCTGCACGATCCACACGCGCGAACGGGCGACCAAAGGCGCTCCGACGAGCCCTCCAAGCAGCACCGCTATCGCGCTTCCGAACAGCAGGACCGGGTCCACCCTCACCCCGAGCAGAATCAGGAAAATCACGCTCTCGGCCATGGCAGGTGGTCCCAGTCCCACCACCATCGTGGGCGGGATCAGGCGGTCCGGGACCATCCTGCGGAACTTCATCCAGGCCGTGGTTGGAGCGAACGACCCGATTCCGAGCGTGTCGAAGAAGCTGACGATTGCGCCGAGCACGAGCGCTTCGGGATTCGGGCCCGCGCGCTTTGCGATCGCGGCTCTCGCCAGGATGGCGATGAATGCCAGGATCGCGAGCGTGAGCGGAACCAGAAGCGCGATCAACATGGGCCGCCCCTCCTCAAGCCCTGCGGAAAGCGCGAAAGCTAGATGATCGACCGGGCCGCGCAAGCCCCGGCTTTGGGGGTGAAATATTCGCGACCCTCCTGACTCTCGCCGCGTCGTCGGGAATCTGGAGTCCCAAGCTCGAATCGAACGGCTGTCATGCCGGCGCTTGCCTGGCATCCATGCCTCTTTTGTTTTTGGGCGATCAGACATCGACCCCAGCCTTCGCTGGGGTGGCGCAGATAGAAGGCCGGAGGACTCAATCATGGCGAAGGCGACCGACGCGGGCACGATCCTGACGCGCATCAAGGACGAGGAGATCGACTGGGTCGACCTCCGCTTCACCGACCCCAAGGGCAAGTGGCAGCACCTGACCATGGCCACGAACGTCGTCGACGAGGACAATTTGACCGACGGCTTCATGTTCGACGGAAGTTCGATCGCCGGCTGGAAGGCGATCAACGAGAGCGACATGATCCTGAAGCCCGACCTCGACGCGGCTTACGTCGACCCGTTCTCGGCGACCCCGATGCTGGTCCTGTTCTGCAACATCGTCGAGCCCTCGACCGGTGAGCTCTACGGACGCGACCCGCGCTCGACCGCGACCCGCGCCGAAGCCTATCTCAAGGCCAGCGGCATCGGCGACACGGTCTTCGTCGGCCCCGAGGCCGAATTCTTCATGTTCGACGACGTCCGCTTCGAGGACGGCTACCAGGTCTCGTCGTTCCGCATCGACGATATCGAGCTGCCGACCAACACCGGCCGCGAGTACGAGACGGGCAACCTCGCCCACCGTCCGCGCGCCAAGGGCGGCTACTTCCCGGTCGCCCCGGTCGACAGCGCGATGGACATCCGCGGCGAGATGGTCTCGACCATGCTCGAGATGGGCCTGCCGATGGACAAGCACCATCACGAGGTTGCCGCCTCGCAGCACGAGCTCGGCCTAACCTACGGCAGCCTCGTCGAGACGGCGGACCGGATGCAAATCTACAAATATGTCGTTCACATGGTCGCGCACGCCTACGGCAAGACGGCGACCTTCATGCCCAAGCCGATCGCCAGGGATAACGGCTCGGGCATGCACACCCACATGTCGGTCTGGAAGGGCGGCAAGCCGCTCTTCGCCGGCAACGGCTATGCCGGCCTCAGCGAGACGGCGCTCTACTTCATCGGCGGAGTCATCAAGCACGCCCGCGCGCTCAACGCCTTCACCAACCCGACGACCAACAGCTACAAGCGCCTGGTCCCGGGTTTCGAGGCGCCGGTCCTGCTCGCTTATTCAAGCCGCAACCGCTCGGCCTCCTGCCGCATTCCCTACGGCGCGGGCGAGAAGGCCAAGCGCGTCGAGTTCCGGTTCCCGGACGCGCTGGCCAACCCCTATCTCGCTTATTCGGCGCTGCTCATGGCTGGCCTCGACGGGATTCAGAACCGGATCCATCCGGGCGATCCGATGGACAAGAACCTCTACGACCTGCCGCCGCAGGAGCTGGTCAATGTCCCGACGGTGTGCGGATCGCTTCGCGAGGCGCTCGTGTCCCTCCAGAACGACCGCGCGTTCCTGACCCGCGGCGACGTGTTCAGCGACGACCAGATCGACGCCTACATGGACTTGAAGTGGGAAGAGGTGATGCGCTGGGAGACGACGCCGAGTCCGGTCGAGTTCGACATGTATTATTCGGCCTGATGCACCGTTCGGTAACCATCTTTCGGGCATAGTCCGCCGCGGACGGTGTCCGGGAGCGGTTGCATGAGCGTTCATGGCAAGATCTTCAGGAGCGATCCCTCGACGGGACGATCGCCGGTCGTCGACGCGAAGAAGCCCAAGGGCGCGAAGACCGACATGCTGCACAGCGTGCCGGTCCCGCGCGAAGCGCACCGCACGACCGACAGCCGCGATTCCGACCGCCATCGCCTTCCCGATCAGGGAGCGCGGGTGACGCACAAGCGCAAATCGCACGTCGTCCAGCTCATCAACCTGTCCGGCGGCGGGGCGATGATCGCGACGACCGACTTCGAGCCGATGTTGTGGGACCGGGTGGACCTGCGCCTCGGCGAGGGCGGGACGATCGAATGCGCGGTCCGGTGGCTGAAGGCGGATCGAATCGGCCTCGAATTCGCTCACGAAACCGAGCTTGACTGCCCGGCCGACGAGCGCGCCGCGCTGCTTCGGGCGGTGATCGCCAAGAACTTCCCGGATGTCGCGCTCACCGCACCCAGGCCCGCCACGGCGCGCGAGGAGGCCGCCAGGGAAGTCGAGCAACCCGACGTCCCTGGGAACGAGCAGCGAAGCCAGCGCCGCCATCCGCTGATCTGGTCCGGGGTGCTGCATTACGATTTCGAGAGCATGCCGGTCCGGCTGCGCAACGTCTCGCGCACCGGCGCGCTGATCGAATCCCAGGCGGCGCTCGCGGTCGGCGCCGAGCCCTTGCTCGACCTCGGCGCGGCCGGATCCGTTTTCGGCACTGTCGCCTGGGTCGTCGGCGATCAGGCGGGGCTCAGGTTTCACGAACCGTTCGATCTCAATCAGCTCGCTCGCTCGAGGCCGGAGATCGCTCCGGTCAAATGGGAGCGCCCCGCCTACATGAAGCCGTGGGCCGAAGAGGGTTCCCCCTGGTCGGAGGAATGGGGCCGCATGTCGATCGACGAACTGCGCGACGAGCTCGAGGGCTTTCTGAAGCATTAGGCCGGGCGCGTTGACGCGCGCATGCCTCGCGAACCCGCGACGTCCCTAATCCTCTTCGATCAGGCTGGTTACCTTGGTCTCGCGCATGCTGAGGACCGCGGCGAGATAGATCGCGCTCAGGGCCGAGATATAGGCGTAAAACCACGCCTCATGGCCGATGTCCTTGAGCCATAATGCGATATATTCGGCGGTTCCTCCGAAGATCGTGTTCGCGATTGCGTAGGGAAGCGCGACGCCCAGGGCGCGGATATCGGCGGGGAAGAGCTCCGCCTTCACGATCGCATTGATCGATGTGTAGCCGGTCAGCATCACGAGGCCCGCCATGACCAGGGCGAAGGCCGCCCCGGCGCCGTGCGTA
>DASURT010000108.1:0-2658 GCA_036375515.1 Sphingomicrobium sp. | reverse complement strand
GCTCGCCCTCGCGCTGGAGCGTGAACGGCTTGAACGCGAATCGCGGGATTTCGCCGCGACGCGCGAGCGCGACCGCCTTCGGGCGGCGCTGCTCTCCTCGATTGGACAGGATCTCCAACCGCGGCTCACGGCGATCGGCGTGGCGGTTCGCGAATTGCGCCGCGGCGCCTCGGCCGACAAGCAACTCGTGTCGGCCATCGGTTCGGAAGTTGTCCAGCTCGATCGCTATCTGGCGAACCTGGTCGGCCTTGGCCCGGAAGAAGAGCAGCAGCCGATCGAAGCGGGGGGCGTGAGGATCGACCTCTATCATCGGACGGTGTCCAGGGATGGGAACCCGATTCGCCTGACGCCCAAGGAATATGCGGTCCTTGCCGAGCTGGCCAAGCATCGCGGCCGCGTGCTCACGCATTCGCATTTGTTGCGGTCGGTGTGGGGCCCGGCGCAGGAGCGGCAGATCGAATATCTGCGGGTCGCGATCCGCTCGCTGAGGCAGAAGATCGAACCGGACCCATCACATCCGCGGCTGATCGTGAACGAGCCGGCGGTCGGCTACCGGCTCGTGCCGAACGGCTGATTTATGCGGGCACCGGTTGCGCCTGTGTCAGCAGCCGCCAGTTCATCCGCGGATAGGAATGGAGCTGCCGCCCGAGGCTGCCGGTGATGAACGTCAGCCGCTCGACCGTCCGGCTGTGGATCAGCGGCCCGGCGTCGAGGTAGCGGAAGGGCGTGCCTTCGGCGAGCGCCAGGAACCGCGCCTTCGCGGCCGGATCGTCGCCGGTGACGAGGACGTCGCTGACCGTCTCCCCGAACTCGGGCTGGTCGAACACCTCCCAGAAGACGTTCTTGAACGCCCCGACGACGCGGGCCTGGGGGAAGTGCCGCTGGATCTCCTCCGCGCCGCTCGTGTCCCACGGAGTGACGAAGTCGCTGTAATCGGCGTTGAACGGATTGCTGATGTCGATCAGCAGCTTGCCCGCGAGCGTCCGGCAATGGCAGTCGAGCAGGTCGAGGAGCCCGTCGCGGATGAACACCGCGGGAAGAATCGCGGGCGCCCGGAGCGCGTCGGCGTTGCGCCCGGCGCGAAGCGTCGGAAGGTCGAGCTCGGCGACGATCGCCTCGGCCCGGTCCGGGTCGCGCGATCCGAGGATGACGTTCCTTCCCGCGCGCGCGAACATCGCCGCGATCCGCGATCCCATCCTCCCGGTTCCAAGGACCCCCAGCTCGGGTTCCCACTTCACGCGATCAGTCACGCTT
Source organism: Sphingomicrobium sp. (assembly GCA_036375515.1). Taxonomy (GTDB): domain Bacteria; phylum Pseudomonadota; class Alphaproteobacteria; order Sphingomonadales; family Sphingomonadaceae; genus Sphingomicrobium. Next base: position 1,404 of record DASURT010000108.1, on the reverse strand, counting down.
ATTCTCCTTAAGCGCCCTTCACCCTCAAGCTGGACCACGCTCCTACCGATAATTGCGCGATTCGCGCCAACAAATGCGCGTCCTCAATCAATAAGCCGGGCTTATTGCGCTCAGGCTCGCGGCGCGAGCGCACCGCGCACCGCCTTGTCGAGCGCGTCGGCGCGGAACGGCTTGGCGAGCAGGGGCGCGTTGGGGGCGACCCGCTTGACCGCGTCGGTCTCGCTGTAGCCCGAGACGAACAGGATCGGCAGGTCGGGCTGCCTGGCGAGGATGCGGTTGGCGACTTCCGCGCCCGACAGCCCCGGCATGATGAAGTCGAGGACGACGAGGTCGGGCCGTTCCCGCGCGATCTCGGCGAGGCCGTGCCGGCCGTCGCTCGCTTGGCGCACCTTGTAGCCCCGCTCCTCCAGCGTCGCGGCGACAAAACCTCTCACGTCGGGGTCGTCGTCGATCACCAGCACCGAGGCGGGCTTGTGCCCGGGCTTCGCCCGCGCCGCCCGCTTCGCCGACTGGTCCGTGACCGCGGCGGCCTCCCCCTCGGCCTCGCGGAAGTAGAGCTTGACCGCCGTCCCGCCGCCCGGCGCGCTGTCGATCCGCGCGGTCCCGCCCGACTGGCGCGCCATGCCATAGACCATCGACAAGCCGAGCCCGGTGCCCTTGCCGACCTCCTTGGTGGTGAAGAAGGGCTCGAACGCGCGCGAGGCGACCTCCTCGCTCATCCCCGCGCCCGTGTCGCTGATCGTGAGCTCGACATAGCGTCCGTCGCCGAGCTCGGGGTCGCCCGTCACCGCGACCTTGCGCGTGGCGAAGCTCAGCACCCCGCCGTCGGCCATCGCGTCGCGGGCGTTGATCGCGAGGTTGAGCACCGCGACCTCGAGCTGGGTCGGGTCGGCCATCACCGGCACGATCTCCTCGTCGAGGTCGAACTGCTTGGTGATCCCCGGCCCGAGCACGTTCCTTAAGAGCGGCCGCATGGCGTGGATCAGCGGCGCGACCTGGGTCGGCCGGACCTCGAGTCGCTGCACCCGGCTGAAGGCGAGCAGCTGGCCGGTCAGCCGCGCCCCGCGCTCCGCCGCCGCAAGGGCATTCTCGGCATAGCGCCTGAGCGTCCCCTCCTCCGCGCGTTTCGAAATGATATCCAAACCGCCGACGACCACCGTCAAGAGGTTGTTGAAGTCGTGCGCGATTCCCCCCGTCAGCTGGCCCAGCGCCTCCATCTTCTGGCTCTGGCGGAGCTGTTCCTGTGCGTGGATCAGCTCCCTCGCGCTCTCCTCCACCTGCTCGCGAAGCTCGAGCTCGGCCTCCTTCGCCACGGTGATGTCGGTCGCGACCCCGATGAACCCGACGAGCTCGCCGTCCGGCCCGAAGCGCGGCTGCGACACGCTTCTGAGCCACCGCCACTCG
>DASURT010000107.1:0-6497 GCA_036375515.1 Sphingomicrobium sp. | reverse complement strand
CGGACGTGGACGATCAGGTCGGCCGACCGCACCTCTTCCAGCGTCGCCCGGAAAGCCGCGATCAGCTCGGTCGGAAGGTCCGAGACGAAACCGACCGTGTCGGAGAGAATCACCTTGTCGAAGCCGGGAAGGCGGATGTCGCGCATGGTCGGGTCGAGGGTCGCGAACAGCAGATTCTCGGCGAACACGGATTCACCGGTCAATGCGTTGAAAAGCGTGGACTTTCCCGCGTTGGTATAGCCGACGAGCGCAATCACCGGCCACGGCGCCCGCTGTCGCCGCCCGCGGTGCAGGGACCGGGTTCGCTTCACCTGCTCGAGCTCGCGGCGAATCCGCGCCATTCGCTCGCGAATCAGGCGCCGGTCGGCTTCGATCTGGGTTTCGCCCGGCCCGCCGAGGAAGCCGAAGCCGCCGCGCTGCCGCTCCAGGTGGGTCCAGCTCCGGACGAGCCGGCCCGCCTGATATTCGAGATGGGCGAGCTCGACCTGCAGCTGGCCCTCGGCCGTCGCGGCGCGCTCGCCGAAGATTTCGAGGATTAGCCCGGTCCGGTCGATCACCTTGGTGCCGACCTCGTCCTCCAGGTTCTTCTGCTGGATTGGCGTCAAAGCGGCATCGACGATCAGGAGCCCGGCTTGCTGCTCGCGCACGTACTCGGCCAGCTCCTCGACCTGGCCCTTGCCGAGCAGGGTCGCCGGCCGAACCGTCCGCACGCGAAAGATGCGATCGGCGACAATGACGATGCCGATTGCCTCGGCCAGTCCGTCGGCCTCCTCGACACGTGCCTCCGCCGAGCGCCGCGAACCCTCGCGTGGGAGCTGGGGCACCGCGATAATCGCGCGCTCGCCGCGGGCGACGTCGGGGACGGCGGGGTGGTCGAAGTTGCTCAGCCCCTGTCCCCCGCGTTTTCGTCTTGCTCCGACTCTCCCTGGCCGGCTTCCGGGCCGAGGTTCAGCGGACGCGCCGGCTGGAGTGTCGAGATCGCATGCTTGTAAACCAGCTGGACCTGTCCGCCGCGCTCGAGAAGCAGCGAGAACTGGTCATATGCGGCGACCGACCCCTGGAGCATCACGCCGTTGACCAGGAACAGGGTCATGCGCTGCTCCTCGCGCGCCGCCGCGGCCAGGAACAGGTCCTGGAGCGCAGCCTTCGCGCCGTCGACCGCCGCGCTGTTCGCCACGAAGTCCGGGGGCGGCTCCGCCGGCATGACGGTCGAGATCGAATGTTTATAGACGAGCTGGGACGCGCCTTCGCGCCTCAGCAGCAGCGAGAAGGCGTCGAACCAGGTGATCTGGCCCTGCAGCTTGACACCCTTCACCAGGAAGATGGTGACGGGCAGCTTCGCGCGCCGGACGCTGTTGAGGAAATGATCCTGCAGGGTCAGTGACTTGGCGGCCATCGCGGGGGTCTTGCCCTACTCCTCCCCCTCCCTCTTGTCTCCGATGCCCAGCGCCTTGAGCTTGCGGTGCAGGGCGGATCGCTCCATGCCGATGAACGACGCGGTGCGCGAGATGTTGCCCGAAAAGCGGCGAATCTGGATCTTGAGATACTCGCGCTCGAACGACTCGCGCGCTTCCCTCAAGGGACTGCCCATGATCGCGATCGCGTTGCTCGACCCGCCCATCGCGCCCTGGCTGTCGAGTACCTCGGAGGGGAGCAGATCGACCTCGATGCACGATACCCGGTCGCCGGGCGCAAGGATGATCGTGCGCTCGATGATGTTCCTCAACTGGCGGACGTTGCCCGGCCAGTCGTGCGCCTGGAGCGCGGCCATCGCCTCGTCGGAGATCGCCGGCGCCGCCATGCGCCGTTCCGCCGCGAAGCGGGCCAGGAAGTGGTTGACCAGCTCGGGTATGTCCTCCCGGCGCTCGCGAAGCGGCGGCAGGCGGACGGGAACCACGTTCAACCGATAGAACAGGTCCTCGCGGAACCGGCCCGCGGCGATTTCGTCCTGGAGGTTTCGGGACGTCGCCGAAAGCACGCGCACGTCGACCTTGACCGGCCGCTGGCCGCCGATCCGATTGTAGCTCTGGTCCGTCAGCACGCGGAGGATCTTGCCCTGCGTTGTCAGGGGCATGTCGGCGATTTCGTCGAGGAAGATGGTGCCACCATGGGCATGTTCGAGGAGACCCGGCCGGACGATGCCTTCCGACTCGCTTCCGAACAGCTCCTCCTCGACCCGCTCGGGGCTCATCATGGCCGCGGAGAGGACGATGAATGGCGCTTCGGCTCGCGGACTCCACTGGTGGATCATCCGGGCCGCAATCTCCTTGCCCACGCCCGGAGGGCCGGAAATCAGCACCCTGCTGCCGGTCGGGGCAACGCGCTTGAGCGTCGCCCGAACGGTGTTAATCAGCACCGAGCTGCCATGAAGCTGGTCTTCCTGGCCGACCTGCTGGCGAAGGTTCTCGTTCTCGCGACGCAGCCGGTCGGTCTCGGTCGCCCGGCCGACGAGATAGATCAGGCGCTCGGCCTCGAACGGCTTCTCGATGAAGTCGATCGCCCCTTCCCTCACGGCGGCTACCGCGGTGTCGAGATTGCCGTGGCCGGAGATCATCAGCACTGGGATCGTCGGGTCGCGCCGCTTGATCTCCTGCAGGAGCTGCAGACCGTCGAGCCGCGATCCCTGCAGCCAGACGTCGAGCAGCGCCATCGAGGGCCTGCGCTCCTCGACCGCTTCGAGGGCCGCCGTGCTGTCGGCTGCCGTGCGCACCTCATAGCCTTCATCCTCGAGAACGCCGCTTACCAGTTCCCGGATATCGGCCTCATCGTCCACCACGAGCACTTCAAGCGCCATCAGCCCGCATCCTTGCCGTCACCATCGTTCTCTTCCTGCTCGGCCCGCGCCTCGGTCGTTTCGAGTGCAGCCAGCTTGTCGCTGTCGAAAGCGATCCGGACGTGCGTGCCGCCACCCCGCCGATCCAGGAACGCGACCTCCCCCATATGTTCTTCGACGATCTTCTTGACGATCGCGAGGCCGAGACCGGTGCCGCGGACCCGGGTCGTCACGTAGGGCTCGGTCAGCCGCTCGCGATCTTCCGGCAGGCCGACTCCGGTGTCGATGATGTCGATCACCAGCTGTCCGCCCTCCTTATGGAGCTTGAGCTCGACCCGGTCGCCTTCCAGGCTGTGTTCGCCTCTTTTTATCCTGCTTTCAATGGCTTCAACGCCATTCTTGACAAGGTTTGTAAGCGCCTGGCCGAGTTGCCGGCGGTCGCACACCATGCGGAACTCGCCCCGCGGCGGCTCGAGGGTGAAGGTAATTGCCGGGTGCGCGACCTCGTGCAGAAACAAGGCCTGGCGCGCGATCTCGTGGACATTCGCCTCGCGGAACGCCGGCTTGGGCATGCGCGCGAAGTTGGAAAATTCGTCGACCATCCGGCGCAAGTCGCCCACCTGGCGGACGATGGTTCCCGTCAGGCGCTCGAACGTCTCCTTGTCGGACGCGACCTCTGCGCCGAAGCGGCGTTGCAGCCGCTCGGCCGCAAGCTGGATCGGGGTCAGCGGATTGCGGATCTCGTGCGCGATCCGCCGCGCGATATCGGACCAGGCCGCGCGCCGCTGGTCGGTCAGCTGGTCGGTGATATCGTCAAACGTGAGGACCGATCCGTCCTGGTAGCGGACCCGTTTGACGGCGAGCACGCGCTGGCCGGAATCGGCGACGACGCTGACATTCGCCTCGGATTGCTCGCCACGCATGAACTCGTCCAGCGGCGCGGACACCGACGCCAGCCCGTTTCCTTCGACCTCCTGCTGGCCGCGCTGAAGCAGGGTCTCGGCCGATCGGTTGACGAGCAGAACGCGGTTCCGGTTATCCAGCGCGATCACGCCCGCGGTCACGCTGGACAGGACCGCTTCGATGAAGGCGCGCCGGGTCTCCAGCTGGATATTCGCGCGGCGCAGCTCGCCCGTCTGCTCGTCGAGCCGGCCGGCCATTCGGTTGAACGCCGTCGAGAGGGTTTGCACTTCGTCCTCGGTCTCCGCGACCGTGACCCGGGCCGAGAAGTCGCCCTCCTCGATCTGACCGGCGGCCGCGACGAGCTGGCCGACCGGGCGAACCAGCCGGTCGGCGATCCGCAACGCCGTCAGGATCGCGAGCCCGACGATGATCAGTGCCCCAAGCAGCAGCGCCGCGTTGAACCGCAGCTGGTTGATGCGCGAGCGCGACAGCAGGACCTGATAGTCGTGCATGACGTCATTCGCGCGCTGGAGCTGCTGGCGGAACTGCGGTTCGAACACCCGCGCGGCGTAGAGATAGGTGTTCGGCCCGTAATCGAGGCGCGTGAGGGCGCCGACCCGGTCCGGCGAGTTGACGGGAACGCTCGGCTTGGTGCCGAGCTCCTGGATCTTCGCGGGCGTGATGATCTTCTCGAGCGGCCGGTCGTATGGATTGACCAGCGCGAGCGACCGCGGAACCTTGTCCGGTCCGAGATTGATGATGATAGCTTCGGAGAGATTGCGGTTGAGCACCTGCCGTCCGAACCCTTCGATGAATCGGGGATCGTCGATCGGAACCAGCTTCAAATAGCCGGCCAGATCGCCGCTCATCGTCACCGTCTCCGCCGAGACCCTCTCGACCTCGCGGTCGTAGGTCGCCTGGGCGACCTGGACGGTATTCTCGAGCATTCCCCGCGCCCGGTCGGAGAACCAGAATTCGAGCCCGCTCTGGAACAACAGCGAGGCGAAAATCGCGACCAGCACCGTCGGAACGGCCGCGATCACCGAGAACAAGGCCACGAGGCGCGTGTGGAGCCGGCCGCTTCCGAGCCCTCCCCTTTCCGCGCGCCGGACCGCAACCTTGCGCGCGTAGAGGACCATCAGGACCATTGCGGGGATCAGGATCGCGATGAGGAGGAGCGCGATCAAAGGCGGGGAAAGCAATGTGCCGGGCTCTGCTCCCCGGTCCAGCAGCCAGCCGCTGAACGCGACCATTCCGACGAAGGCGATGCCGGACAAGATCGCCAGCCGGTCGTAGAACCGGCCGCTCGCCCGCTCCCTCTGGAGCCAGCTCTCCCGTTGACTCATCACTGGCGATTCGGCCGCACGCGCATCCATTGCACGCGGCCCTAGCATGGCAGTTGCGGCCGTTGCATCAAAAACACACGTGTGTCGGCGAAATGCCGTTCAGGCGGCGGCGCGCTCGAGCCACGGCGCATAGAAGTCGCGCAGCATTGCTATCACAACTGCCGGATTATCTTGGCTATTCACGCGGTTGCGAAGCTCGGCGGAGCCCGGCAGACCCTTGGTGTACCAACAGATGTGCTTGCGCGCGAGATTGACGCCCGTGTGAGCTCCGTAAAGCTCGAGCATGTCCTCATATTGCTCGAGCATCACTTCGAGCTGTTCGTAGAGGCTCGGATCGGGCCGGGTCCCTCCCGTCCCGAGGTCCGCCATCACCTGGCCGAGCAGCCACGGCCGCCCGTATGCGCCGCGACCGATCATTACTCCGTCGCCGCCGGATTGGCGGAGCGCGTCGCGAGCGTCGGCAATCGAGCATATGTCGCCATTGACGATGACGGGCACCGTCACGGCGTCCTTCACCTGGCGAACGAACGCCCAGTCGGCTTCGCCCTTGTACAGCTGACAGCGCGTGCGGCCGTGGACGGTGATCATCCGGACGCCGAGATCCTCGGCGATGCGCGCGAGCTCGGGCGCGTTGAGGCTGTCATGGTTCCAGCCCATGCGCATCTTGAGCGTCACGGGCACGCTCACCGCCTTGACGGTCGCCTCGATGATTGCGGCTGCGAGCTTGAGGTCGCGCATCAGCGCCGAGCCCGCCTCGCCGTTCACGACCTTCTTTACCGGGCAGCCCATGTTGATGTCGATGATCGCGGCGCCGCGCTGCTCGTTGAGCCTGGCGGCTTCGGCCATCACATGCGGCTCGCAGCCGGCGAGCTGCATCGAAACCGGTTCCTCGGCCGGGTCCCACATCGCCTTCTGCAGCGACTGGCGAGTTTCGCGCACCATTGCCTGGCTGGCGATCATCTCGCTGACGGTTAGCCCTGCCCCGTAACGCTTGACGATCCGCCGGAACGGCAGGTCCGTGACAGCCGTCATCGGCGCCAGGATCACCGGCGACGCGACCTCGACCGGGCCGATCTTGATGGGCTTAAGGGTCTGATTCATGGCTCTTGGGGTCGGCGGGAGATAGTGGAAGAGCCCTTGGCGGACAAGGCGAGCCGCTCTAGACGCCGCGCCGCATGACTGTCACTGCCCTCATCGTCGCGGCCGGCAAAGGCGAACGCCTCGGTGGAGGCGTGCCCAAGCAATACCGCCCGATCGGCGGCAAGCCCGTGCTTCGCTGGGCGGTGGAGGCTCTGATTCGTCATCCCGCGGTGAAGGCCGCGCGCGTCGTGATCGGACTGGATCAGGAGGCGCTGGCCGCGGGCGCGCTGCAAGGGATCGACGTCGGCCCGTTCATCCAGGGCGGTGACCAGCGTCACGATTCCGTTCGCGCCGGCCTTGCCGAAATTGGGGGCGATGCGGTGCTGGTTCATGAT
>DASURT010000106.1:0-2140 GCA_036375515.1 Sphingomicrobium sp. | reverse complement strand
GCGAAGCTGTGGATCGTCTGGATCTTGAGTCCGCCGGGGCAGTCGAGCACCCTGGCGAACAACTTGCGCGCCTGCGTGCGTGTCTTGGGATCGTTGGATTCGCCGAGGCGATCGAGGTCCGTCGCAAGATCGCTGTCCTTGAGGCGCACCCAGGCGGCGAGCCGCGCGCCGATACGGTTCGCCATCTCCGCCGCCGCGGCCTTGGTGAACGTGAGGCACAGGATCGATTCCGGACGGGCTCCCCGAAGCAGGAGCCGAAGCACTCGAGCGGTCAGGACCTGGGTCTTGCCGGTTCCGGCCGAGGCCGAAAGCGCCGCGTGAACCTCCGGGTCCGCAGCGAGAGCCTGATTGGCCTGGAGCGGCTTCAAGAGCTCGAAGCGCTTCCTCACGTGGCTTCCCAAGCCGGACCGAAGCCCATAGAGAGCGGCCCATGGGCGACCGCGACGACGATCTGGACCGGGCCAGCAAGCAGCGCAGGGACAAGCTGGTGAAGGCCGGCGTGGCGGTCGGAATCGGCTCCGCCGCGATCGTCGCGGCGTTGCTCTATGCGTCGAAGGTCAGGAAGAAGCCGAAGCGATAGCGGCGTCATTTACGGCCGTACCATTCTTCCAGCCGCATCAGCTGGTCGTAGTCGCCGTAAGGCGCGTAAGCCGGATTGAGCTTGGCGATGAACGGCTCGTTTCCGCTCAGCCATTTCCGTGCGGCGTCCGCGAAATTCGAGTGAGCGTGGGCAAGGAAGTCCTCCGGGCCCATGTCCTTGCCCGGCCGCATCAGCCTTCCGAAACTGCCCTTGTGCCGGGTCAGCGACCAATATTCGAACGCTTCGGGCTCGCCGGCGACACCGTCGAATCCGCCGGCGCGCCCGATCAGCCCGAGCAGTCCCAGCTGCAGCGCGAAACCTTCGTTGACCGCTTTCTGGCTCGGCGGCTTCCCGGTCTTGTAGTCGATGATGGCCAGCCCGCCGTCCGCAAGCCGGTCGATCCGGTCCGCCCGGCCATGGACGATCACCCCGGCAAGCGCCGCTTCGCCGCTGATCTCGGCCGCGAGCGGGCTCCGGCCCTGGGCGCGGTTGTCGCGCTCGAGATTCGCCATCCAGTCGATCGCTTCCAGCAGCCGCGGCGACCACAGCGCCCGAAGCATCGGATGGATGGCTTCGTCCTGGAGCAGCCGCTCGGCTCGCGGCCTCAGCTTGTCGGGGTCGCACTCGTCGTGCTCCAGCCATTGCTGAAGCGCCTCGTGAACCGCGCTTCCCTTCCATGCCGCCGTGTGGTCGGCGTCGACCGGATCGAGCCGCCGCAGCTTCAGAATCGACTGGGCGTAAAAGGCGAACGGGTCCGCCTTCAATCGGTCGACCGCAGTGACCGAAATGCGGTCGGGCCTTTGTTCAGCGGGCGGCGCGGGCTCCGGTCTGGCGGCCGGTCTTGGTGGGCCGGGATCGTCGAGCGCCCTGGTCAGCCTTTCGAGCCGGGTGTCGCGCGGGAGGCCGCCGCTGATCGCGTCGAGCCTCAGCCAGAAGCGCGATGCCACGGTCGGCGACCGGCGGTCGCGTCTGGCGCGGGTGATCAGGACCTCGGGCGCTCCCAGCGCGCTGGCGAAATCGTGCGCGGCAAGGCCGATCCTGAACTCGAGGCTCGGCATTCCGAGGTTCGCCCGGACCTTCGGCGGAAGCCACGGGTCCGGCGCCGGCAATCCCGGCCACACGCCCTCGTTGAGTCCGCCCAGCACGACCAGGTCGGCCTGCTGCAACCGCGCTTCGAGCAGGCCCCAGATGAAGATGCGCGGGTGCCCGCCGTAGGGAGGACGAACGGCCTGCTCGTCGAGCAGCCGGCGAAGCAGCGGCGCGGCGTCGTCCGCGGTGACCGTCAGAGCGCTCGCCCCGGCGGAGGCCTGGAGGTTTGCGAGAAGCTCGGCCGCCATTCGGCCCGCCGGTCCCCTCCAGGCCGCGTCTCCGGCCATCGCTCCCGCCGCGCGCGCCAGCTCTTCGGCGAGCCGCCCGAGCCCAAGCGGCTTCGCCAGCATGCCGTCGATCGCCGCGACGCGCGGGCGAACGGCGCGCCATTCCCGATCGACGCCCTTCCCCTCGAACCAGCGGTCCAGACCGGCAAGTCCCGCCGCGGGGCGGGGCCCGCGGAGTTTGAGG
>DASURT010000105.1:0-2349 GCA_036375515.1 Sphingomicrobium sp. | reverse complement strand
TTGAGGGCTCGCGAATCGTGGCGGACTGCGAACTGGGCGCCGGGCGCACTCGTCGGACATCAGTGCAGCGGCACGCCCGTCTTTTCGACAGCTTCCTCGCGACTCACGCCCTCGGCCAGCTCGACCAGCTTCAGCCCTTCCGGGGTCACATCGAACACCCCCAGCTCGGTGATGATGCGGTTCACCACGCCCACGCCGGTCAGCGGCAGGGTGCATTCGGGGATGAACTTGGGGTCGCCGTGCTTCGCCACGTGCTCCATCACGACGATGATCTTCTTGACCCCCGCGACAAGGTCCATCGCGCCGCCCATGCCCTTGATCATCTTGCCCGGCACCATCCAGTTGGCGAGGTCGCCCCTTTCGCTCACCTCCATGCCGCCGAGCACCGCGAGGTCGATGTGACCGCCGCGGATCATCGAGAAGCTGGTCGCGCTGTCGAAATAGCTGGTCTGGGGAAGCTGGCTGACGGTCTGCTTGCCGGCGTTGATGAGGTCGGGGTCGATCTCGTCCTCGTACGGGAACGGCCCGATGCCGAGCATCCCGTTCTCGCTCTGCAGAGTGACGGTCATGCCCGCCGGCACGTGATTCGCGACCAGGGTTGGGATGCCGATCCCGAGGTTCACGTAATAGCCGTCCTTGAGCTCCTTCGCGGCACGAGCCGCCATCTGGTCGCGGGTCCAGCCTTTCGCTTCGACTTGCGTGGCCATTATGCGACCTCCTTTTCGCGAACCGTCTTGAACTCGATCTTCTTGTCGTAGGGGCTGCCGAGGATCAGCCGGTTCACGAAGATCGACGGCAGATGGATGCAGTCGGGGTCCAGCGACCCGACCGGCACGATCTCCTCGACCTCGGCGATGCAGACCTTTCCGCAGGTCGCCGCCGGCTGGTTGAAGTTGCGGGCGGTCTTGCGGAACATGAGATTGCCGATTTCGTCGGCCTTCCAGCCCTTGATGATCGAGACATCCGCGCGGATGCCGCGTTCGAGCACGTAGGTCTCGCCGTCGAACTCCTTCAATTCCTTGCCCTCGGCGACCTGGGTGCCGACGCCGGTCCTGGTGTAGAATCCGGGGATGCCCGCGCCGCCCGCGCGCATCCGTTCGGCGAGGGTGCCCTGCGGCGTGAACTCGATCTCGATCTCGTTCGCCAGGAACTGGCGCTCGAACTCCTTGTTCTCGCCGACATAGGACGAGATCATCTTTTTGATCTGGCGCGTGCGCAGCAGCTTGCCGAGCCCCTCGTTGTCGATCCCGGCGTTGTTGGACGCGATCGTGAGATTTTTGACCCCGCTCGCGACGATCGCGTCGATCAGCCGTTCGGGGATGCCGCAGAGGCCAAAGCCCCCGGCGGCGATGGTCATGCCGTCGAACAGCAGACCTTCGAGCGCGCCTTCCGCGCTGGGATATATTTTCTGCATGCGCCGTCCATAGAAAAGCGGCGCCGCTTGCTCAAGGACGGCTGGAGAGAAGCCCGGCCGCGCGAATGCCGGCTTCGGCGCACGCGGCATCGTCCGCCGGAGCCTCGCCCGAGACCCCGACCGCGCCGATCCGCGACTTTCCATCGCTGGCGAACACCGGCACTCCACCCGGAACGATCACCACGTGGGGCGCGCGATCGAACCCGGGCGTGCCGCGTGCGCCCTCCAGCATCTGCGCGGTCGAGAAACCCCAGGCCGCGGCCGCCTCGGCCTTGGTCAGCGCGAAGTCGAAGATGCCCGAACCGTTGCCGTCCATCCGGAGCGCCGCGACGAGGTGGCCTCCCGTGTCGACGACGGCGATCGCATGGCTCTGCTTCTTCGCGAGCGCGTGCGTCGCGCAGCCGGCGACGATCGCCTGAGCGGATCGTGCGTCGAGCATCTGCGCGGATGCCGGGGTCGAGAGCAAAACGGCTAAAATCGCGACGATTCTCATGCGCGCCTCCTCAGGCGGGCCGGAACTCCTCGGCCCGGAACTCCTCGGCCTTGAGCCCTTCGCTTTCCAGCACGCGCTGGACCGCCGGCCGCTCGAGGATTCGCCCCGCCAATTCCGCCCACCGCGGATATCGGCCCATGTCGAAGCCGATCCGCCTTCCCCAGCGGAAGAAGGTGAGCGCGTAGCCGTCTGCGGCACTATAATCGCCGGGCACCAGCCATTCATCGACGCACAGCCCTTCGATTTCGTCGAATTGCTGCGCCAGGTTCTCGCGCCCGCCCGATATGATGGCGGGCTGGACGTCTTCGTCGCGCGTGAAGCGCCCGGCGCGCCATACCTGCGCGAAACTGATGTGCACGCTCGAGGCGAACCAGCCGAGCAGCTCGTTGCAGCGGGCCGCCGCATAAGGGTCGTCGCGCGGCACGGAACCAGGCGCCTCGAA
>DASURT010000104.1:0-4240 GCA_036375515.1 Sphingomicrobium sp. | reverse complement strand
CGCTTCCGTGACCTGGTCCGCGACGAGATCGCCGCACGGAACGGTCGAGCGACGCAGGATCCCATCGTCATGCTCGTTCTCGGGCGAATCCCAGAACGCGTGGCGGCCGTCCGCCCAACGCGCCACGATCACCGAATATTCGGCGGCGAACTCGACGCCCGCCTCGGCGACCGCGGGCTCCTCGCCGATCGCGCCCCATGCGGCTTCGGTCTCGCTCGCCGAACGGATCCACGCCTGGCCCTTGCCGTCATAGCCGTAGCGGCGGGTCTTGAGGACGAGCGGGAGGCCGAATTCGGCAACGGCAGCGTGAACCTCATCAAGGGACGCCACCGCCCGCCATTCCGCAACCCGGGCGCCGGTGCTTTGGATGAACTCCTTCTCGAGCGCCCGGTCCTGCGCGATCGCCAGCGAGCGCGTGCCGGGCCGAAGCGCGTCGCCGAGGGTTTCGAGCGGCCCGACGGGGAGGTTCTCGAATTCGTAGGTCGCGACGTCGACCTGCCCCGCGAAGCGTTCCAGCGCCGCCTGGTCGTCGAACGCCGCGCGGGTGAAACGGGCCGCCACTTGCGCGGCCGGCGGATGCTCGTGGGGATCGAAGATGTGGCATTTGTAGCCAAGCTGGGCGGCGGCGATCGACAGCATCCGGCCGAGCTGGCCACCGCCGATGATCCCGATCGTGCTACCCGGCGGAACGATCATTCGGGCGCTTCGGCGACCGATCCGGTTTGCTTCTCGCGCCACGCTTCGAGCCGGCCCCCGAGCGCCGCGTCCCCGGTCGCGAGCATCGCGGCCGCGAGCAGCGCCGCATTGATTGCCCCGGCCTTGCCGATGGCGAGCGTCCCGACCGGGACTCCGGCGGGCATCTGAACGATCGACAGCAGGCTATCCATGCCCTTCAAGGCCTGGGTCTCGATCGGAACGCCGAGCACCGGGAGCGAGGTCATCGAGGCGGTCATTCCGGGCAGGTGAGCGGCGCCGCCCGCCCCGGCGATGATGGCCTTCAAGCCCCGCTCCTTCGCGCCGTGCGCATAGTCGTAGAGCCGTTTCGGAGTCCGGTGCGCCGAGACAACCTTCGTCTCGTGCGGGACCCCGAGGTCCTTCAGGGTGTCGGCGGCGTGGCGCATCGTCTCCCAATCGGAGCTCGAGCCCATGATGATGCCGACCAGCGGCTCGGTCATTGTCCCGCCTTGGAGCAGTTGCCTAGAAGCAGGCTCGTTTAGGGGGCGGAATTTGGCTAGGCAATTGCCGGTCGGGCGCGCCGATTCCGTCAATCGGTGCGCCGGCAGTCAAAATGCTGGATTTTCAAGTGTTTGATTCCGCGCTATTCACGGCTTCAGGACAAGGGGGGCTCGCTCGGGGCGATGTCTGACCACGTGACCGACGATCTGGAAGACGCCCGGCTGATCGACGAAATCGCCCGGCTGCGCGGACAGGTCGCCCAGCTCCAGGAGCGGGTCGAGCAGCTCGACCAGCTCGCCCACCAGGACACGCTCATCAACTTGCCCAACCGCCGCGGCTTCATGCGCGAGCTCGAGCGGCTGGTCGATCGCGCCAGGCGCTACGGCCATTCGGCGGCGATGCTGTTCGTCGACCTCGACGGCCTCAAGATGATCAACGATACGTTCGGGCACAAAGCCGGGGACGAGGCCCTGATCCAGGTCGCCGAGCTTCTGACCCACGGGGTTCGCCGGAGCGACGTGGTCGCGCGGATCGGCGGCGACGAGTTCGGAATCCTGCTTGAGAATGCCGACGAGAAGAGCGCTCATGACACCGCCGCTCGGCTCGTCGAGCTGATCTGCGGCTGCGAGTTCGCGCATGATGGCGATTCGCTGCCGCTCAGCGTCGCGATCGGGGTGGGATTGATCGACGGGGCGGACAATCCCGACGCGGTCATGGCCCGCGCCGACGAGGAAATGTACCGCAGGAAAGCGGCGGCTTAACACCAGTCCGTCATTGCGAGCATAGCGAAGCAATCCAGTCTGGATTGCCGCGTCGCCCCGGATCAGGTCCGAGGCTCCTCGCAATGACTCTACTTCAGATCGTACCGGCGCTCGACGCTGAGATCGTCGCGAAGCTCATAGGCAATCGGCAGGCCGGTCGGGATTTCGAGGCCGACGATCTCCTCGTCCCCGATGTTCGACAGATGCTTGATGATCCCGCGCAGCGAATTGCCGTGCGCCGCGACGAGCACCCTTTTGCCGGCCTTGAGCGCCGGGACGATCTCGGCCTCATAGTAAGGCAAAGCGCGGGCGATCGTGTCCTTGAGGCTTTCGGTTTCGGGCACGTCCACGCCCGCATAGCGGCGGTCGTGGCTCACGTCATAGGGGCTGTCCTCGGGAAGCGGCGGCGGCGGGATGTCGTAGGAGCGGCGCCAGATCTTGACCTGCTCCGCGCCGGCCTTCTCGATCATCTCCTGCTTGTTGAGGCCCGTCAGCCCGCCGTAGTGGCGTTCGTTCAGGCGCCAGTCCTTGGCGACCGGGAGCCACAGCCGGTCCATCTCGTGCAGCACGAGGTGCAGGGTGCGGATGGCGCGGGTCAGGACGCTGGTGAAGCAGCAGTCGAAATCGAACCCCTTCTCGCGGAGCAGGGTGCCGGCCGAGCGGGCTTCGGCAATGCCCTTTTCGCTCAAGTCGACGTCCCACCACCCCGTGAAACGGTTCTCGAGGTTCCACTGCGACTGGCCATGCCGCAGCAGGACCAGGGTCGGCATCAGGCGACCGCCTTTTCGCGCTTCGATTCGTCGCGCTCGGCCGTCGCCGCGCGCAGCTCGGCAAGCACGGCGTGGAGCGCGTCGAGGCAGGCAAAAGCGAGATATTTCGAACGCTGGGGCGACCAGCCGTAAACCTCGTCCGGAAGGTTGGAATTGTCCTTGAACGGCATTTCGAGGGTCATCGACACGCAGCCGTAACGCTCGGCCAGCTGGGTCGTCGACATCGACATGTTCGCCTCGCCGGGAGCGGGGACTTCATATCCCTGCTCGCGCTGGAAATCGGGCGAGAGCTTCTCGAGGGTCTCGCCGAACAGGTTGAACAGCTTCAATTGGCGGTCGGTGATCGACGGAATGCCTTCGAAGCCCGCGAGGAAGTTGGCGGGGATCGCCTCGTCGCCGTGAACGTCCATCGCGAAGTCGGGCGGCGTTTCGTCCATGGCGTTGCGGACGCAGAGGACCTCGGGACTGCGCTCGGCGGTCGGCGCGTGCCATTCGCGGTTGAGGTTCGCGCCCGCGGCGTTGGTGCGGAGGTGGCCGCGGCGCGAGCCGTCGGGATTCATGTTGGGAACGACATGGAACGTGCATTCCCTTTTCAGCACCCGCGCGACCGGATCGTCCTCGTCGGTCAGCTTTTCGAGCGCCCCTTCCATCCACCACTCGGCCATCGTCTCGCCGGGGTGCTGGCGCGCGTAGAGCCAGACGTTCAAGGGCCCGTCGCCGAGCTCGAGGCAGTCGATGTCCTGCCCGTCGAGGCTCTTGCCCAGCGACGAATGCCGGACGCCTTCCAGCGCCGCGGTCTGGGTCACCAAATCGTGGTGTCGCTCCATCGAATAAGGCGCAAAATACGCGATCCACACGAGGTCCCGCGGCGGGGTCAGCTTCATCGTGAGCACGCCGTCGGCGTAGCTGGTGCCCGATATCCGGACCCATTCCTCGCGGTCCAGCGACATCACGCCCTTGTAACCGGGCCACCCGTGCGGATAGGCTGAGCCGGCGCAATTCAGGATGCGCAACGTCACCTCCCGGCCCGCAGCGCCCGCGAGGCGGAAATAGAACCACTGGTAGAAGTCGGACATGTGGTCCTTGACGATCTCCAGGTCGACGCGGTCGCCATCGTCTTTGATGACGCGGATATTGCCCGCGTCGAATGCGCTCGAAATCGTCAGTGCCATCACCTCATGTCCGCATACTGTCGAAGGAAAGCGCGCGTGATAGACGAAAATTGGTGACCCGCAACCTTGCGCTCGCAACGTCGCGCGGCTTGGCAGCGGCCGCCCGGCTGGCTAGCGGCTGATCGCATGACCAAGGTTCCAGTGCTTGTGACCGGCGGCGCCGGCTATATCGGAAGCCACGCGGTGCTGGCTCTCAGGGATTCGGGTTGGCCGGTCGCGGTCATCGACGACCTCTCGAACGGCGCGCGCGAGGTCGTTCCCGAGGGAGTGCCCTTCTATCACGGGTCGATCGCCGAGCGGGTGATCCTCGACAGCATCCTCGACGAGCAGAGGATCGGCGCGATCATGCATTTCGCCGGTT
>DASURT010000103.1:0-2299 GCA_036375515.1 Sphingomicrobium sp. | reverse complement strand
CGGGCCCTTAGCAGGGCGGGTCCCGCCATTCAACCCGTTGCATTCTCGTGCACTTTTGCAGACGGTGCGACGAGTTGAGTGCCTCCGACGATGGGCCGAGCAACGTGAACGTATAGGTTATCGGCCATTAACCCATTGAATGATAAACCGGTCGCTTCGTTCGGGAGGGTACGAGTGCCGTTGAATCGTCGGGAAATGTTGCGTTGGGGGGCAATGGGCGCCGCGGGGGCGGTCCTTTCCTCGGCAGCCAGCTCGAGTGTCTTGCCGGGCGTCCTGACGCCGCCCGCAACCGACTTCGGAATCCGCAATGCGCCGGGCGCGCTTCCCGCCCAGCCGCTCGCGACCCCGGCCGCTCCGGGCGGAATTGACCCGCAGCTGTTCGCCCGAGCCAAGGCCGCGCTGGATTCGCATGGCATCTGGGCGCGCGATTCCATCGGCATCGTCGATTTCTCGAAGGCGTCGAGCGACCCGCGCTTCCACGTCGTCGATCTTCGCGGCGGCCAGGTCGACAGCTACCGCGTCGCGCACGGCCGCGGCTCGGACCCCGACCATTCGGGCTGGCTGGAGCGCTTCTCCAACGACTTCGGGTCGTACGCGAGCTCGAGCGGCACCTATACGACCGGCGACTATTATCATGGCAAGTACGGCCTTTCGCTGAAGACCCGCGGCCTCGACTGGTCGAACAACAATGCCGAGGCGCGGGCGATCGTCATCCACAACGCCTGGTACGCCGAGCCCGAGATGGTCGCGATCCACGGCAAGCTCGGCCGCTCCGAGGGCTGCTTCGCCTTCAGTCGCGACGACCAGTGGTCGGTGATGCGCAAGCTCGCGGGCGGCCGGATGATCTACGCGGATAAGCTGGCTTAAGACACGGCCGTCACCCTGAACTCGTTTCAGGGTCCATCAAGTCAACTGCAGTGCGGTCTCCGCAATGGATGCTGAAACAAGTTCAGCATGACGGATTTGCCGTGTCGATCGACGTCACGGGGTGAGCATCCGGGGGAAGTGCGAGACGCGAACCGCGCGTGACGGCTCGCGTCAATCCGCGGCCCCTACCGCGTCGCGACCTTTTCCGCCGGCTTCTTCTCAGGCTTCGGCTTGTCCTTCTTCGCCAGGCTCACTCCGCCGTCCTTCGCCTGCAGCGCGGCGAGCGCCGTCCCGTCGCGGCCGTAGAGGTCCTGGTAGTCGACGATCTTGCCGTCGACGAGCGCGGCCGAGCTGAAATAGACGATATAGACCGGCACCGGCTTCACGAAGTTCGCCTGCTTCGATTTCCCGCTAGCGAGCTGCGCCTGGATCCTCTCGGGCGTCCATTCGCCGTTGTCGTCGCCCAGCAGCTGGGTCGCGAGATCGAGGATATGCTCGGTGCGAATGCAGCCGTGGCTCAGCGCACGCATCCGGCTGCTGAAGCGGCTGCGCGCGTTGGTGTCGTGCAGGTAGATGTTCTGCGGGTTGTACATCACGAACTTGAGCTGGCCGAGCGCGTTCGCCGGGCCGGGCGGCTGGCGCCAACGCTTGATCTTCCCGTCCTCGTCCTTGAGCGCGACGAAGCCCTTTTTGCCCGCCACTTCCTTGGTGATGCTCGGCGGAACCTCCCACCAGGGATTGAGCATCACCCCGACCGCCATCGCCGACAATTGCGGCGTCGGGGTCTTGAGCGCGCCGGCGATCGCCCGGTGCTTCCACCGGTTGACGCCGTTCTCGACCAGGGTCGCGTGGAATCCCGGAACGTTGACGATGATGTACTTGTTGCCGAGGTCGCGCGGCAGCCAGCGCCAGCGGTCCATGTTGAGCCGGATTCGGTCGAGCTGGGCGGTGTTGGTCGCCGGCGTTAGCGCGAGCGCGGCTTTCAGCGCCGCGTATTGCGGATGGGTCGGGAGCAGCCCGTCCAGCGCGTTCGCGACCCGATGTTCCGCCAATGCGGTGCGCAGCAGCGTGTCCTGCCTGGCGGCATCGAGGTCCGGATCGACCGTATGCCAGCCGGTCCGAGCCGACTTGCTGACGTGGCCCAGCGCGAGGTCCGACGACAGGCGATTGAAACGGTCGGTCGCTTCCTTCGAGATCAGCGCAGGATCGCGCGATTGCAGCGCGTCGTAGAGGCCCTGGGGATCGTAATCGGCCGGGTTCAGCCCATCGCGCCCGACTTGCTGGATGTAGATATAGAGCACTTGGGCATTGCCGATATCCCAGACGGCGGGCGGCAGCGGCGGCGGCTCCGCCATCGCCGGCGGCTGCGGGGCCGGGGCGACCGGCTGAGTCACCACGGGAGCGGTCGCGCCCGGAGCCGCCGGCGGTTGCA
>DASURT010000102.1:0-3880 GCA_036375515.1 Sphingomicrobium sp. | reverse complement strand
GATGTCGGGGAACGCGGCGGCCTTCGCGAAGCTCGCCAATGATTCCGCCGCCATGTCGGCGCTCGGCGCGAACAATGCGGCTGCCTTCTCGGCGCTTGGCGCGAATGCCAGCGCGTTCAAGGCGCTGTCGGCCAGTGCGGCTTCGTTCCGCAACCTGCAGTCCGCGGCGGCAGCGCTGGCGGCGAACCAGTCGGCATTCGCGAACTTCGCGAAGAACGGCCAGGCTTTCGCGAACTCGGCGCTGGCGGCGTCGAAGTTCAACAATGCCGCCGCATTGTCGGCGCTGCAGGTGCAGGGCAAGCTCAACAACGCGATGCTCTCGGCATTGCAGACGAACGGAGCCGCGCTATCG
Organism: Sphingomicrobium sp.; assembly: GCA_036375515.1. Taxonomy (GTDB): domain Bacteria; phylum Pseudomonadota; class Alphaproteobacteria; order Sphingomonadales; family Sphingomonadaceae; genus Sphingomicrobium. The sequence continues at coordinate 3,528 of DASURT010000102.1, read as the reverse complement.
GCCATGGCGTCGAACCCGGCCGCGTTCTCGGCGCTGGCCAACAACCAGGCGGCACTGTCGGCCCTGGCCAATAATCCGGCGGCGCTTTCGGCCCTGTCGAACAACTCGAACTTCAGGGCGCTGGTCGGCAACCCGGCGTTCGGAGCTGCGCTTCGGTTTGGCAATGTATCGAATGCCATAAACCAGTCGCAGTGACGCGTTAGCCGCGCTCGGCGGCGTTTGGGGGCTTGATGAGGGGGAACGGGCGGCCGCGACAGGCGGTTTCGAGCGTTGTTGCGTCCTTGCTGCTCGGGACCGCTTCGGCGGCCGTCGCGCAGCAATCGCCCGAGCCCCTCCCACCGCAGCCCGACACGACCACCGTCGTCGAACCCGTCGCGAAACCCGACGTCCCACCCGAGGAGCCGCCGCCCAAGGAGGATGTGGAGAAGGGACCCGCGCACGTTCCGCCGGACGCGTCCGGAATCGACCTGACGACGCTCGAAACCAGGGACCTCGACCTTCTGTATTTCGACCCGGTCCAGACCTATCTGACGCCGTACATCGCGCGCGCCTTCGAGAACGCACTCCTTTTCCACGAGAAGACCTTCCACTGGCAGCCGTGGGAAAAGACGACGATGTTGCTGAAGGACTTCAGCGACTATGCGAACGCCGGGGCGCGCGCCTCGCCGAACAACACGGTGCTGATCGACGTCGCGCCGCTGTCGGTCACAATGGAGACCTTCACTCCGGGCGAGCGCTTCTTCACCATCGTCAACCATGAGATGGCGCACGTCGCGCAAATGGACGTGTGGAACCGCCGCGACGCCTTCTGGCGCCGGTTCTTTCACGGCAAGGTGAGCCCGATCCAGGAGCATCCCGAGTCGATTCTCTACAATTTCCTCGTCACTCCGCGGGTGAACACGCCGCGCTGGTACCTCGAGGGCGGAGCCGTGTTCTTCGAGACGTGGATGTCCGGCGGGCTCGGCCGCGGCCAGGGCGGCTATGACGAGATGGTGTGGCGCGCGAAGGTGCGCGACAACGACAAATTCTACTCGCCGCTCGGCCTCGAATCCGAAGGCATCGCGGTCGACTTCCAGGTGGGCGTCAACGACTATCTCTACGGCACCCGGTTCATGTCCTACCTGGCGCTCAAGTACGGGCCGGACAAGTTCGTCGAGTGGCAGAGCCGTCGCGAGGGCAGCAAGGCCTTCTATGCCGACCAGTTCAAGCAGGTCTTCGGCCGCCGGCTCGACGACGTGTGGAACGACTGGATCGCGTTCGAGCACGAATACCAGAAGGCGAACCTCGCCAAGCTTGCCCAATATCCGCTCACCGAGACGGTGAAGCTCAGCCCCAAGGGCCTCGGGTCGATGTCGCGCGGATACGTCGACACGAAGACGAACAGCCTGATCGCGGCGTTCCGCTACCCCGGGACGATCGGCTTCATCGGGCGGATGGACCTTGCGACGGGCAAGCTGACCAAGCTGCAAGAGATCAAGGGCATGATGCTCTACAAGGTGACCAGCGTCGCCTTCGATCCCGACGCCCGCACTGCTTATTACACCGAGGACAATTACGCTTACCGCGACCTCATCGCGGTCAATGTCGACACGGGGCGCAAGAAGATGCTGCTGCGCGACGCGCGGATCGGCGACATGGTGGTGAACCCGGTGGACAAGTCGATCTGGGGAATCCGCCACGAAAACGGCCTGGCGACGATCGTCCGGATCCCGCCGCCCTACGCCGGGTTCAACCAGATCCACACGTTCAAATATGGGCAGGTCCCGTTCGACCTCGACATTTCGCCCGACGGAACCAAGCTCTCGGCCTCGTTCGGCGAGATCAACGGCACGCAGTCGGTACGGGTCTGGAACACCGACAGCATGTCGCCCGACGGCGACCCGGTCGAGGTCGCGAGGCTCGACATGCCGCCATCCACGCCCGAAGGCTTCACCTTCGCGCCCGACGGCAAATCGCTCTACGGGACGGCCTATTACACCGGCGTATCGAACGTCTTCCGGTTCGACATCGCGAGCCAGAAGTTCGATGCGCTCAGCAACGCCTCGACCGGCTTCTTCCATCCGATGCCGCAGCCGGACGGATCGCTCATCGCCTATGAGTTCAGCGGCCAGGGACTGCAGCCCGTCCGCTTCACGCCGCAGGTGCAAAACGACCTCGGGACGGTCGAATTCCTCGGCACCAAGGTCGTCAATGAGCGCCCGGAGCTCAAGCAATGGGGGGTCGGCTCACCCGCGAAGATCGACCTCGATGCGATGATCACCGCGAGGAGCAAGTACAACAGCGCGCGGCGGATCAAGCTCGCGGGCCTGTACCCGATCATCGAGGGCTACAAAGGGGCGATCTCGCCCGGCTATTTCATTCATTTCGAGGATCCTCTGCAGTTCCGGCAGATCAACGCGAGCATCAGCATCTCGCCGTTCGACAAGATGGAGGACCGCGACCGGCTGCACGCGAAGGTCCAGTACAAGACGCTGAACTGGGATCTTCGGTACCTGCACAACGGGGCCGATTTCTACGACCTGTTCGGGCCGATCGAGCGGAGCCGGCGAGGCGAGCAGTTCATCGCCGAATACAACAAGACCGTGATCTACGATCCGCCGCGCCAGCTCGACCTGTTCGGATCAGCCGCGGCCTATTTCGGGCTCGAGCGGCTGCCGAGCGCGCAGAACGTCCCGAGCCCCAAGAACATCCTCTCGTTCGAGGTCGGGGCGAAATACACCAACACTCGCAAGGCCCTGGGCGGAGTCGACCACGAGAAGGGCATCGCCTGGCGAGCGCTCGCCGATCTCGATTACGCGCAGAGCCACGCGTTCCCGAAAATTCACGGCGGAATCGACTATGGCGTGCCGCTGCCGATGCCCAACAGCTCGGCCTGGCTCTACGCCAGCGCCGGCAGCGCCTGGGGGCAACGCGACCACCCGCTCGCCGCTTTCTATTTCGGTTCGTTCCGCAACAATTATGTCGATAACCGCCCGGAGAAACGGTACCGCGAGACGGAGAGTTTCCCCGGCTTCGAGATCGACGAGATCGCCGCCCGGCGGTTCGCCAAGCTGACCGGTGAGATCAACCTACCGCCGATCCGGTTCGCCGAGGTCGGCACGCCCTTGTTCTACCTGAGCTACATGCGTCCCGCGGTGTTCGCGGGAGGAATGGCCACGGAGGCTCCGGACGGCGACGGCCACACTTATGTGGACGTCGGAGCCCAGCTCGACCTCAATTTTACCATCGCGCTCAGGCTCCCGATGGTTTTCTCGGTCGGCGCCGCGGGCGGCTGGGTCGACGGCGAATATCGCAAGACGGAGTGGCTTGCGTCACTCAAGATCATGTAAACGAGAAGACGGCATGCTCGCGCTCCAGGCCACCCATTGGTTTCTCGCGCTCGTCCCAGTCCTCGTGATGCTCACGATCTTCGTCTGGTTCGACGCGTTCAAGCTGATGAACCTCAAGGAGATCCTCATCCTGCTGCTGCTCGGCGGACTGGGCGCGATCGCCTCCTATCCGGTGAGCGGGCGCCTGCTCGACACCCTG
>DASURT010000101.1:0-10374 GCA_036375515.1 Sphingomicrobium sp. | reverse complement strand
GGCGGCGTCGGCGGTCAGGAAGGGGTGCTCGATGCCGTAGCGGTCGGTCCGCCAATGCCGGTCCCAGCCGGTGTGGACGAGGACGGCCCCCCCTTTCACCTCGCGGCCTCCAAAGGCTGCCGCATCAACGGCAATGCCGTTCTCCCACGGCCGCCGGACGACGATTCCGGGCACGTCGGCGAGCGAGGAAAGCGGCAGGTCGGCGAGGTCGATCCCGTCGGCGTAACGATGGAACGGCGAATCCAGATAAGTGCCGGTGTTCGCGACCATGTCGATGCGGCCGATCTGGAAGGTCGAACCGTCGTCATATTTGTCCGCGGTGCTTGTCCGCTCCCAGAAGTCGCAGATGTGCGGACCGGGAAGCCCCGGAAAGGTCGTCATGCCATGCTCGATCACATGGCTGAGGTCGACGATCCGGGTCATCGCGCGGCGCGGCCGTAGCGTCGCTTCTTCAGGATTCGGATGGACGCGAACGCGCCGATCATGAGCCACAGGACGTTGAGCGCGGCCGAGGGCAGTGCGCCGTGCCACCAGCCGTTGATCACGAAGCCGGCGGCGCCGACGACGTTCATCCCCTGGTAGACGATCGACTGGCCGGAGAGCCTGCCGGCGGACAGCATCAGATAGGCCAGCAGGAGCAGGGTCGCTCCGGCCCAGCCGGCAATCTCGACCAGGAGCTGCGCGGCGGTCAGGCCGCCAGCCTCCTCAGCACGAACTGCAGAATCCCGCCCGAGCGGAAATATTCGAGCTCGTTGTAGGTGTCGATCCGGCAGCGGGTCATGAAGCTCCGCTTCGATCCGTCCGCCGCAGTGACCTGGACCTCCACTTCCTGGCGGGGCTTGATGTCGGCGACTCCGGTGATGGTGAAGGTCTCGGTCCCATCGAGACCGAGGGTTTCCGCGTTTTCTCCGGGGAGGAAGTTCAGCGGAAGGACGCCCATCCCGACGAGGTTCGACCGGTGGATTCGCTCGAAGCTGTCGACGATGACCGCGCGCACGCCGAGCAGCACCGTGCCCTTCGCCGCCCAGTCGCGCGAGCTCCCGGTGCCATATTCCTTGCCGGCGATCACGACGAGCGGCGTCCCGTCCTGCTCGTAGACCATCGCCGCGTCGTAGATCGGCATGGTCTCGCCCGTCGGGATGTAGCGGGTGAAGCCGCCTTCGACATTGTCGAGCATGCGGTTCCTGATGCGGATGTTGGCGAAGGTGCCGCGCATCATCACTTCATGGTTGCCGCGCCGCGAGCCGTAGCTGTTGAACTCGGCCCGGCTGACTCCGTGCTCGACCAGGTACCGGCCGGCCGGGCTGTCGGGCTTGATCGCGCCCGCCGGCGAGATGTGGTCGGTGGTGATCGAATCGCCGAACACCGCGAGCGCGCGCGCGTCGACGATGTCTGCCGGCGGGGTCGCGGTCATCGTCATGCCGGTGAAATAGGGCGGGTTCCGGATATAGGTCGAAGCCGCGGGCCAGCTGTAGGTCGCGCCGCCGGTCACCTCGATCGCTCGCCAGCGATCGTCGCCGTGGTACACGTCGGCATAGCGCTTGCGGAACATCGCCGAATGCACGTGGGCGTCGACCAGTCGGCGGATTTCGTCGTTCGACGGCCAGATATCCTTCAAATAGACCGGTTCTCCGCTGCTCGCCGTTCCGATCGGGTCGCGCACGATGTCCGAGCGCACCGTCCCCTTGATCGCATAAGCGACGACCAGGGGCGGCGAGGCGAGATAGTTGGCGCGGCAATCGGGCGACACGCGGCCCTCGAAATTGCGGTTGCCCGAAAGCACGCTGACCGCGACGAGGTCCTTCTCGTTGATGGCGTTGCTGATCGGCTCGGGAAGCGGCCCGGAATTGCCGATGCAGGTCGTGCAGCCGTAGCCGACGAGGTCGAAGCCGAGTGCGTTGAGGTCGTCGCTAAGGCCGCTCTCGTTGAGGTAGTCGGTCACCACCTGGCTTCCCGGAGCGAGGCTCGTCTTGACCCACGGCTTGCTGGTCAGGCCCTTCTCGCGCGCCTTCCTCGCGAGCAGGCCGGCGGCGACCAGCACCGACGGGTTCGACGTGTTGGTGCAGCTGGTGATCGCGGCGATGGCCACGTCGCCATTGCCGAAATCATAGTCCTCGCCTTCGACCGGCACCCGCGGATCGTCATGCTTGGCGTAGATCTTCTCGAGGTCCGCGTTGAACTCGTCGTCGAGTTCGGACAGCAGCACCCGATCCTGCGGTCGCTTGGGACCGGCGAGCGAGGGCTCGATCGTGCCGATGTCGAGCTCGAGCGTGTCGGTGAACAGGGGCTCGGGGGTCGAGGCGTCCCGCCACAGGCCCTGCGCCCGCGCATAGGCTTTCACCAGCGCGATCCGGTCGGCATCGCGGCCGGTGAGCTCGAGGTACTCGATCGTCCGGCTGTCGATCGGGAAGAAGCCGCAGGTCGCGCCATATTCGGGCGACATGTTGGCAATGGTCGCCCGGTCGGCGACGGTCATGCTGTCGAGGCCGGGGCCGAAGAATTCGACGAAGCGGCCGACCACGCCCTTCTGCCGAAGCATCTGGGTGACGGTCAGCACGAGATCGGTCGCGGTGATCCCCTCGCGAAGCTCGCCCGACAGCCGGAAGCCCACGACTTCGGGGATGAGCATGCTGATCGGCTGGCCCAGCATCGCCGCCTCGGCCTCGATCCCGCCGACGCCCCAGCCGAGCACCCCGAGGCCGTTGACCATCGTCGTGTGGCTGTCGGTTCCGACGAGCGTATCCGGATAGGCGATCGTCTCGCCGTTCTGGTCGTCGCCCGTCCACACGCACTGGGCGATATATTCGAGGTTCACCTGGTGGCAGATGCCGGTTCCTGGCGGCACCACCTGGAAATTGTCGAACGCCCGGCTGCCCCACTTGAGGAACTGGTAGCGCTCCCCGTTGCGGTGATATTCGAGCTCGACGTTCTTGCCGAACGCTCGCGGGGTGCCGAACTCGTCGACCATCACGCTGTGGTCGATGATGAGGTGTACCGGCACCAGCGGGTTGATCCTCTGCGGGTCGCCGCCGAGCGCCTCCATCGCATCGCGCATCGCGGCGAGGTCGACGACCGCCGGCACTCCGGTGAAGTCCTGCATCAGGACGCGCGCCGGGCGGTACTGGATCTCGCGCGAGATGCCGCGATCCTTCTGCCAGTCGACCATCGCCTGCAGGTCGGCGCGAGTGACGGTCTTGCCGTCCTCGAATCGCAGGAGGTTCTCGAGCAGCACTTTCATCGAGAAGGGCAGGCGAGAGATGTCGCCGAGCGCATCGCCCGCCTTGGCCAGCGAGTAATAAGCGTAGGTTTTGGACCCGACCGTCAGCGTCGAGCGGGTGCGCAAGCTGTCGTCGCCGGTCGGGTTCATTGTTTGTCCTTGAACATGTGGTGATGCAACGCGAGATGGGCGGCGTCCGTCCCCTTTGCAAGCGGCCGGAGCGATTACAAAAGCGCGGGCTCAGAGCGAGCCGAACATGCTGACGCCCATCGCGACAGCCGCGGCGGTCATCGCCGCGGTCGCCAGCCAGCCGAAGAAACGCAGCGGGCCATGGACGGTGAACCGTCCCATGATCGCGGTCCTGGTCGACATGACCATCATCACCGCCATGACCGGCACCGCGACGATGCCGTTGATCACGGCCGCCCAGAACAATGCCTTGATCGGGTTGATCGGGGTGAAGTTCATCAGCGCGCCGATTGCGGTTGCCGCGACAATGGTCGCATAGAATGCCTTGGCCTTCCCCGGCTTGCGGTCCAGGCCGACGGGACGTCCGAGCGCCTCTCCGATCCCGTACGCCGCCGAGCCCGCGAGAACCGGGACCGCGAGAAGCCCGGTTCCGACGATTCCCAACGCGAAGATCAGCGAGGCATAGGGGCCGGCGACCGGCCGAAGCGCCTCGGCGGCCTGGGCGGAAGTGTTGATGTCCGTGATCCCATGCGCGTGCAGCGTGGCCGCGGTGGTCAGGATGATCGCCAGGGCGACAAGGTTCGACGCCGCCATCCCGGCGAGCGTGTCGAGCTCGATCCGCTTGAGCTCGCTCTCCCCCTCCCGCGGCGCGCGCTTCAGGGGATGGCGGTCGACACGGTTTTCGACCTCCTCGGCCTCCTCCGACGCCTGCCAGAAGAACAGGTAGGGGCTGATGGTCGTCCCGAAGATCGCGACGATCATGGTGATCGCATCGGAATCCAGCCGGACCTTCGGGATCACGAGGCCGGTGAGCGCCTCGCCCCACGGGATTCGGACGAGGAACAGGGTGACCACATAAGCGAACAGCGCGAGCGTCAGCCACTTCAGGATCCGGACGTAATTGGCATAGCGAAGGAACATTTCGGAAAGCGCGCAAAAGGCGGCGAACGGCAGCAGGAAGATGACGCCGGGTATTCCTGTCACGAGCGCGGTCGCGTCGGCCATCGCTCCAAGGTCGGCGCCGATGTTGATCGTGTTCGCGGTCAATAGCAGGAGAACCAGCAGGGTCGTCAGCCAGGGCGGGTAATAGCGGCGGAGGTTCCCGGCGATCCCGTGGCCGCTGGCGCGCCCGATGCGCGCGCTGATCATCTGCACCGCCGACATCAAGGGATAGCTGGCGATCATCGTCCAGCCGAGGCCGTAGCCGAACTGGGCGCCGGCCTGGCTGTAGGTGGCGATCCCGCTCGGATCGTCGTCCGACGCGCCCGTGATCAGGCCCGGGCCGAAGACATCGCGGAGACGGAACGAGGGTTGCTTCGAATCCGGCGATTTCCTTGTATTTTCGGCCGAATTCATGGCGCTGGGCTCGCTTCGCTGTGGCCGCCGGGACTTCAAACCTGATCGCGGCTGTTTCGTTGCGCTGAATGGAACCTACATTGCGGCGGAGCGATCTCAAGTCGACTGCAATCTGTCACGATCCGTGCTTACATCCTTGCTGCGAGATTAACCGCGAGAGGACCAAGGGAAAGCGGGCATGCCCCACGACAGCGACTATTTCCGCCGCCGGGCCGCGGAAGTGCGGGCCGCCGCCTTCTGCAAGGACTATGGTGAGGCGGTCGAGGTCGCGGGCGATCTCGCGCTTGCCTATGCCGCGCTCGCCCGCCGCCGCGCCGCAGCCAAGGCTGCGGAATTGCCGGCGGAGCCGCCCGTGCTCGTTGTCGAAAACGAAGTATAACCTGCTCGCCATGCCCGCGGCATGGCTCCCGCGGATCATATCCAGCCGCGCTTCTTCAAATACAGGATCGGCAGCACCGCGCTGGCGAGGATCAGAGTGAGCGCGAAGGTATAGCCGTGCGGCCAGCTGAGCTCCGGCATGTAATGGAAGTTCATGCCGTAGATGCCCGCGATCAGGGTCGGCGGAAGGAAAATCAGAGCCGCCCATGAAAAGAGCTTCATCGCCGCGTTCTGCTCGACGCTGATCAGCCCCAGCGAGGCGTCGAGCAGGAAGATCAGATTGTCCGACTGGAAGGTCGCATGCTCGGACAATGAGGTGACGTCGGTCGTCAGGCTGGCCAGATGATGGCGCATCTCCTTTGCGGCGGGGTCATTCACGCGGTTGGACCCGCCGAGGAAGCTCAGCATCCGGCTGGTGCTGACCGCGGAGTAGCGGATCTTCGCGAGCAGGGTGTGGGCCCGTCCGATCCGAGTCAGCAGCTGGGTCAGTCTGACGGCGGGAATCCGGCGCTCCTTGATGTCCCGCGCGAAAATGTGGGACGAAATCTCCTCGATCTCGGCGCCGAGGCTCTCGAGCTCGTCGGCGAGCCGGTCGATGATCGAATCGAGCAGCCTGACGAGCACCGTCGCCGCGTCTCGCACGAGCTCCGGCTCCCGGCGGGCGTGATCGATGAAGGCCCGGACCGGCTTGGGGGTCGCGTAGCGAACCGTGACCAGCCGATTGTCGGCCAGGACGAAGCTGATCGGCGTGGTCGACGGCGTGCCGTCGACGACCCCGAACAGCACGCTCACCGTCATGTAGAGCGTACCGCCGCTCTCATAGAGCCGGCTCGACGGCTCGATCTCGGCCATCTCGGACTGGGTCGGCACGTCGACGGCGATACAGCGCTCGACGAGCTTCTCCTCCTCGTGGGTCGGCTCTTCGAGGTCGATCCAGGTCGCTCCATCGGGAACCTTTTCGACCTTGGGTTCGATTAGGCTCCCGTCGCAGCCGGGTCCGTACGTGCGCAGCATGGCGGTGCATGTGTCATTGCGAGCGAAGCGAAGCAATCCAGCAATGCGCCAATGGATTGCTTCAGAGCTCTGCTCCTCGCAATGACGAGGGGATGACCAGTCGCCGTGCCGCTATGGCGGCAATCCTGATCTTTCTCGTGGCGGCGCTGGCGCTGCTCGCGATGGGCCGCAACCCGGTCTGCACCTGCGGCGCGATCGACCTGTGGGCCGGCGCGCGCGACAGCCCCAGGACCAGCCAGATGCTCGCCGACTGGTACAGCCTCAGCCATGTCGTCCACGGGCTTCTGTTCTATGCCGGCCTGTGGCTGGTCGCGCGGCGCTGGCCGGTGGAATGGCGGTTCCTCGCCGCGCTGCTGATCGAGGCGGGGTGGGAAGCGATCGAGAACACGCCGTTCGTGATCGACCGCTACCGTAACGCGACCGCGGCGCTCGGCTACACCGGCGACAGCATCGTCAACTCGCTGTCCGACATCGCGATGATGGTCCTCGGCTTCCTCGCGGCGCGCGGGCTTCCGGTCCGGGCTTCGATCGCGCTCGTCGTCCTGCTCGAGCTGGTTCCGCTCATCGCGATCCGCGACAATCTGACGCTCAACGTCTGGATGCTGCTCGCTCCCAGCCAGGCGATCCAGGCGTGGCAGGCGGGCGGGTGAGCGGCGGCACGATTTTGCGGCCCGAGCATTGGTGGCCTTCAGACTGAAGGGAGAAGCCCGGGTGAAGCGTATCGCATACCTGTGTCCGGTCCTGCTCGGGGCGGCCGCTGCCCCTGCGCACGCGGGCGAAGTCTTCGGCGGTCTCTATGTCCACGACGTCGATACGCCGCTGACCAAGAGCGGCGTCGAAGGCGGCGCCGACGTCCAGCTCGGCTGGCGCGGCGCGCGGATTGGCCGGACTCCGCTCCAACCCTATGTGTTCGGCGCGCTGAACACGGCCGGCGAGACGAGCTACGCCGCCGTCGGCCTCTCGGCCAGGTTCGGCAGGCCGATTTACGTTCGGCCGGGCCTCGGGATCGCGATCCACAACGGCTCGGCGAAGAATTTCGAGGACCCGACCAACGGCAGGATCGATTTCGGCAGCCGCGTGCTGTTCGAGCCCGAGCTTGGGATCGGGACGCAGATCAACCCGCGCCTGTCGATCGAGGCGAGCTGGGTGCACATGAGCCACGCGCAGATTTTCGGGCGCCAGAACCCGGGGATCGACAATATCGGAGTGCGGCTGAACTTCCGGCTCTGAACTTCACAGGCAGCGGAAAATCCCCGGCTCGGCGCCGCTCCGCAGCGTGAACGGACCGAGATCCACGCCATTCGCGACCCGCCCGGCCATGGTCATCCGGTCGCCGCTGACGCTGCCGGAGAAGCGCGCGCGATAGGTCGGCCGGACCTGCCCCGCGATTTCGGGACCGCCCCAGCCCGGAGTATGGGTGCCGTCCGCGACGAAGCGGCCGCCACGCCCCGGGATCACCGGGCCGATCGTGCCCGCCGCGCAATCATATTCGAGGGTTCCGCCCGTGGGGCCGAGGTGCAGACCGACATGCGGGCCGCCCCAATCGCCGGTGACCGGCCCGCTCGCGGCCGGCACGCTCGCACAGGCGGCGAGCAGCAGGGGTAAAAGGACGCCGCGTCTCATGCGCGCTCAACGCCCGACCATCCCCTCCGGCTTCACCACCCGGTCGAATGTTTCCTCGTCGACCAGCCCGAGCTCGATCCCGGCTTCCTTCAGCGTCTTGCCCGTCTTGTGCGCGTGCTTGGCGATGGCCGCGGCATTGTCGTAGCCGATCTCGGGCGCGAGCGCGGTGACCAGCATCAGCGACCGGTTCATCAACTCGGCGATGCGATGCTCGTCGGGCTCGGCGCCGTCGAGCATCCGTTCCGTGAAGCTCTCGATCCCGGTCGAGAGCAGGTTGATCGACCGGATCACGTTGGCGCCGATCAGCGGCTTGAACACGTTCAATTCGAGGTGGCCCTGCAGCCCGCCGATCGTCACCGCGACGTGATTGCCCATGACCTGGGCGGCGACCATCGTCAGCATCTCGGCCTGGGTCGGGTTGACCTTGCCGGGCATGATCGAGCTTCCCGGCTCATTCTCGGGCAGCTTCAATTCGCCGAGGCCGCAGCGCGGGCCGCTCCCAAGCAGCCGGATGTCATTGGCGATCTTGGTCAGCGCCACCGCGATCACGTTCAAGACGCCCGACAGCTCGACGAGCGTGTCATGCGCGGCCAGTTCGGCGAACTTGTTCGGCGCCGAGGTGAACGGCAGTTGCGTCAGACCCGAGACTTCCTTCGCGAATTCGTCGGCGAAGCCCTTCGGCGCGTTGAGCCCGGTCCCGACTGCCGTCCCGCCCTGCGCGAGGCGCATGAGCCGGGGAAGCACGGCTTCGACCCGGGCGATGCAGTCCTCGACCTGCGCGGCGTAGCCGGAAAACTCCTGCCCCAGCGTCAAAGGGGTCGCGTCCTGCAGGTGGGTGCGGCCGATCTTCACGATCGAATCCCAGCGTTTCGCCTGGTCGGCCAGGCGCGCGTGCATCGCCTTGAGCGCCGGCAGCAGCTTCATGTGGACGGCCCGCGCCGCGGCGATGTGCATCGCCGTCGGGAAGCTGTCGTTCGACGACTGGCTCTTGTTGACGTGGTCGTTGGGATGGACCGGCGCCTTGCCGCCGCGCCTGCCGGCGAGGATCTCGTTGGCCCGGCCCGCGATCACCTCGTTGGCGTTCATGTTCGACTGAGTGCCCGACCCCGTCTGCCAGATCACCAGCGGGAACTGGTCGTCGAGGTCGCCGCGGGCGACTTCGGCGGCTGCCTGCTGGATGACCTCGGCGAGCTTCGGGTCGAGCCCGCCGGTCCGCGCGTTCACCCGCGCGGCCGCCTGCTTGATGAAGCCCAGGGCGTGGACGATCTCGACCGGCATCCGCTCCTTGGGGCCGAACGGGAAATTCTCGATCGATCGCTCGGTCTGCGCGCCCCAATAGGCGTCGGCCGGGACTTCGATCGGACCGAAGCTGTCGCTTTCCGTGCGGGTGCTGCTGGGCATTGAACCTCTTTTTGCGCGAAGCGGCTGTTGTTATTTCTTTCGCGTAAAGTCCACGTTGACGACGTTCGAGCCGTCATCGCCGGCCTCGCCGGTCTCGGCCGACGGCGCATCGTTCTCGGCCGCCTCATGCTCGTCCCTGGGCTCGTCATCGCCATTGGCGTGGAACATCAGTTCGAACTGGACCGCCGGGTCGTGGAACTGGGTCACCGAGGCGAACGGAACGCGAAGCGTTGCCGGGACCCCGCCGAACGACAGTCCGACCGAAAAGGCCTCGTCCTCGACCTTCAGGTCCCAGAACCGGTGCTGGATGACGATGGTCATCTCGTCGGGGAACTTCTCGGCGAGATGCTTGGGGATCGACACGCCCGGAACGCGGGTGTTGAAGGTGATGTAGAAATGATGGTCGCCGGGGAGCCCGCCGGAGCGCTCGACCTCGCCCAGGACCCGACCCACGACGGTGCGCAGGGCTTCCTGCACGATCTCGTCGTACGGGATCAGGCTTTCGGGCGTCTCGTCGCTCATCGATCCCGGTGGTAACGGGCGGACAAGCCCGGTCAAGCGGAGTCGTGCCATGCCCATCGATCCGACCCAGCCCTATGACGAGAGCAACATCTTCGCCCGGATCCTGCGCGGGGAGCTGCCCTCCAACAAGGTCTATGAGGACGAATATGCCTTCGCCTTCCACGACATCCATCCGCTTGCTCCGACGCACATCCTGGTGATCCCCAGGGGGTCCTACGTCTCGTGGGACGATTTCTCCGAGAAAGCCTCGGACGAGGAGATCGCCGGGCTGGTCCGCGCGGTCGGCAAGATCGCTCGCGACGCCGTGCCGCTCGAGCAGGGCTATCGCGTCCTCGCCAACGTCGGCCCGGTGTCGGGACAGGAGGTCGCGCACCTTCATCTCCACATCTTCGGCGGCCGGCCGCTCGGGCCTATGCTCGCGGGTTGAGAACCGCCCCGCAGAAAGAGGATTGCCCTGACCGCCTCAGCCGCTAGGTTCCGCGCCAGGACCGCCCATGCCGAGGGGAGAGTGAATGGCGACCGTAGCACCCAAGGGAGGCCTGTTCGGCCGCGTCAAGCCGCTCGATGCGATCCTCGCCACGGCGGAAAAGAAGGCGCTCGTGCGCACTCTCGGCGCCTTCCAGCTGACCATGCTCGGCGTCGGAGCGATCATCGGAACCGGCATTTTCGTGCTG
>DASURT010000100.1:0-2124 GCA_036375515.1 Sphingomicrobium sp. | reverse complement strand
GGGGCCGCTCCATCCGCTCCCGCTCGATTGCCCGGCCGCCGCCCGGGCCGCGCTGGTGCTGGCGCGTTCGGCGGGGCTTCTTCCGGCGCTGTGGATCGTCGAGCCGCAGGACGGCGCCACCGTCGTATCGTTGAGTGAAATCGATCGCGAGGAACGCGTCCCGGACGTCCAGCTCGTCGCCCGTGCGAAGCTTCCGCTGGACGACATGCCGGACACCCAGATTGCCGCGTTCCGCGCATCGGATGACGGCCAGGAGCATGTCGCGCTGCTGGTCGGCGCATTCGGCGGCAAGCCGCCGCTGGTAAGGCTGCACAGCGAGTGTCTCACGGGGGACGTGTTCGGCTCGTTGAAATGCGACTGCGGGCCGCAGCTAAAGGAAGCGCTTCGGATCATCGCCAATTCCAGCGGTGGAGTCCTTCTCTACCTTCGGCAGGAAGGTCGCGGGATCGGCCTCGCCAACAAGCTTCGCGCCTATGCGCTCCAGGATCGCGGGCTCGACACGGTCGATGCCAACCGCCGGCTCGGATTTGCCGACGACGAGCGCGATTATGCGCATGCCGCCGCCATGCTTCGCGCGCTCGGAATCGACCGGGTGCGGCTATTGACCAACAATCCCGCGAAGGTCGCGGGACTGGAAGCGGCCGGAATCGCGGTTGTCGAGCGGGTCGCACACCACATGCCCGCCAACCCGCACAACGCCGACTATCTCGCAACCAAGCGCAAGAAGAGCGGGCACCTGCCCTAGTCTTCGAACAACGCCGTCCCGACGCGTACGGCGGTCGCCCCGAGCATCACAGCCGCCTTGTAATCGCCCGACATTCCCATGCTCAGGCCCGTGATCTCGTGCCGTCGCGCGAGTTTTGCGAGCAGGGCGAAATACGGCGCGGGCTCCAACCCAAACGGCGGGATGCACATCAGGCCGGCGAGCGGCAGGGGCGATGCGCGCGCCGCCGCGACGAGCTCTCCGACCTCGCCGATCGGACAGCCGCCCTTCTGCTCCTCCTCGCCGATGTTCACCTGGACATAGACCGCGGGGAACCGTCCGGCCTTCCTGGCTTCCTTCACCAGCGCATCGAGAAGCGACCGGCGGTCGAGCGAATGAACGACGTCGAACAGGCGAACGACGTCGGCCGCCTTGTTCGACTGGACGCGGCCGATCCCGTGCAGCCGGACATCGGGATATTGCGCGACCAGGGGCGGCCATTTGGCGAGCGCCTCGGGCACCCGGTTCTCGCCGAAGTCGCGCTGGCCCGCGGCGACGAGCTCCTCGATCTGCTCGGCCGAGCGCCCCTTGCTGACGGCGATCAGTTCCACGCCGGGCGGCTCGCGGCGGGCGAGCCCGGCGGCCGCAGCGATGCCGTCGAGAACAAGCTGGCGGCGGTCTGCGGCGCTGCTCATGGCCGCGCGCTATAGGAAGCCGGCATGACACGCCAATGGTTCATCGCCGACGCCGGCCTGGGCGAAAGCCTGTGGACCACGGTCCGGCGCCTGCCGCCGCACACCGGCGTTCTGGTGCTCGCCGGACAGATGCACCTTCTGCCCCGGCTTCGGCGGCTCGGGCGGCAATGCGGGGTGATCGTCGAGGTCGAGCGGCCCGGCCGCGTCGCGCGGGTCCACAACCTGCGCGAGCTTCGCCGGGCCTTGCTCCGGCGCACTCCGCTGATCCTGCTGTCGCCGGTTCATCCGACGCCCAGCCATCCGGACTGGAAACCAATCCCCCGAATGCGCGCGGCGGCGATGGCGCGCCTGGCAGACCGGCGGCTGGTCGCCCTGGGCGGAATGGACGCGCGAAAGTTCCGCCGCGTCGAGCGGTTGGGTTTCCAAGCCTGGGCGGGGATTTCAGCCTGGCGGGAGGGGCCATCACGCGAGCGAATCGCGTGACGTCGATCCACTCGGCCTTCGGCCGGTCGTCGGCCGGCCTTCGCCATTTCTACGCGCTGCTCACGATTGCTTTCGCAATCGCTACGCCGCGCTCAGTGGCTGGGCTTAGAACTTGAACGCGGTGCCGACGTACACGGCCTGGCTGTCGCGCCGGTCGTCGGTCAGCGTCGACAGGCGATCACGCTCGATATTGTACCGGACGCCGCCGGTCACGGCGATGCGCCTCGACAGCGCATAAGACCC
>DASURT010000099.1:0-12629 GCA_036375515.1 Sphingomicrobium sp. | reverse complement strand
AATATCGTCGACTATCTGATGCCGCCGCTTTCCACGGGTGAGCTGATCGCGGGGCTGGTCGGAGCGGCGGTCACCCGAGCGGTCCTGGTCGGCTTCGCGGTGTGGCTGGCGATGCTGGTGTTCCCGGAAGTATCGGTCGAGGTCCGCCGGCCCGAGCTCGTTCTGTGGTTCGGCCTGATGGGCGCTCTGCTCCTGTCCTTCCTCGGGCTCCTCACCTCGGTGTGGGCCGACAAGTTCGACCATGCGGCGGCGGTGACCAATTTCGTCGTGACCCCCCTCGCGCTGCTCTCCGGCACGTTCTACTCGGTCCACCAGCTCACCCCGTCGTTCCAGGCGGTGAGCCACGCCAACCCCATTTTCTACGTGATCTCCGGCTTTCGCGCCGGCTTCCTCGGGGTGAGCGATTCGCCGCTGCTGGTCGGCGGGGTCGCGCTTTTGCTGCTCAACGTCGTGCTGTGGATCGTCTGCTACGCGGTCCTGAAGAGCGGGTGGAGGATCAAGGCGTAGGATGGGCCGCCTATCTTAACCCTATCGGCGGGCGGGCATTCCCTAGCCTTTGCCTATGTTGGACATTGCGAGACCGCGAACCGAGCGGCCCCAGCATAAGTCATCTTTATTGCCGCATGTGATCGTTTGATTGGCGAAACGGGCGCATCCGAGCCATTTCCGGCAGGCCGAATGAGGGAACGGGACGCCGCAGTCCCAAGGGTAATCCGGCACAGAAGCCCAAACCCTAAAAGGATTGTTCCCCATGAAAGCACTTCTCATTCTTGCGTCCCTGGTGGCCGGTACCGCCGCCGCGGCCCAGCCGGTCATGGTGATCGCCGACGCCCCGCGAACCGAGCGCGTGAGCTTCGCCGATCTCGACCTGACGTCGGCCGCCGGTGTCGGCGCGCTGCAGGACCGGGTTCGCACCGCCGCGACGCGGCTGTGCATCGAGGACGGCGTGCAGCCGCTCTCGGTCAAGCTGGCGGGCAAGGCCTGCTTTAACGCGGCCTATGCCGACGGGCTGGACCAGGTGAGCCAGGCCGTCGACGCGCGGCGCGCGGGTGTCGCGATTGCTGGTGCGGCCGTGTCCGTTCGCGGCCAGTAACAGGAACAAGGCGGGAGGATGGGCGTCGCCCGTTCTCCCGCTCATTTTTCGCAACTCAACGAAATTAATCTTCTTGAACGGCGAATAACGAGCGCATTCAGGCGCGCCTCAAGCGAATCGGCGCACAACCGGCGCATCAACTTGAGCTCAGAAGGAGAGCCGTGATGCGTAAACTGGTACTTTCTCTCGCCGCTGCTGGATCGGCTCTCGCGTTCGCGACGCCGGCCATGGCCCAATATTACCCCGCGCCGCAGCCGCCTCCGGGCTACGGACAGCCGTACGGCTATGGTTACGGATACAACAATTACGGGCAGGTCCGCGCCCTCCAGGCCCGGATCAACGGCATCGAGCGCCAGATCAACCGGCTCGACCGCCGCAACCGGATCGGCGACCGCGAGGCGAATCGCCTGCGCCGCGAGGCGGACCGGATCGAGAACCGGCTTCGCCACGCCGCGGGCAGGGGGCTGCAGCCGTACGAAGCGAACGACATCAATCGCCGCATCGCGATCCTCGAGCAGCGCGTGAACTACGCGGTCGGCTACGGCTGGAACCGCTACGGTCAGCGTTATGGCTGGAACGGCAACTACGGCCATAACGGCTATTATGCGGATCGCGATCGTGATGGCCGCAACGACCGTTACGAAAACGATCGCGGCCGGGACCACGACGACTAGGTTGTATCCCAGCCGGGACCTGAAGGAGCGCTCCGGGACCTCGGTTCCGGGGCGCTTTTTCTTGCGGAACGCCCGGTTTTGCCCTTTTCGGCCGCTCTGGCTATAGGCCCTTGAGCGGCCCCGGGGCCGCTCCACACAGACACGAACGAGGAGCCGCTTTCCAATGGCCATCACGCCGCTCATGCCCGTTTACCCGCGTTCGCCGGTGCGTCCGGTTCGCGGCGAGGGAGTCTATCTCTTCGGCGAGCAGGGCGAGCGCTACCTCGACTTCGCGGCGGGGATCGCGGTCAATCTGCTCGGGCATGGCCATCCCCATCTGACCACCGCGATCCAGCGGCAGGCGGCGACCCTCATCCACGTGTCGAATCTCTACGGGTCGCCGCAGGGCGAGGCGCTGGCGCAACGGCTGGTCGACCTCACGTTCGCCGACACGGTGTTCTTCACCAACTCCGGCGCCGAGGCGGTCGAATGCTCGATCAAGACGGCGCGCCGCTATCATTTCGCCAAGGGCAGACCAGAGAAGCACAACCTCATCACCTTCTCGAACGCCTTCCATGGACGGACGATGGCGACGATCAGCGCGACCGACCAGGCGAAGCTGCGCGACGGCTTCGCGCCGCTCCTGACCGGCTTCACCGTCGTCGCCTTCAACGACCTCGACGCGGCATTGGGAGCGGTCGACGAGAATACCGCCGGCTTCCTGGTCGAGCCGATCCAGGGCGAAGGCGGGATCCGCGTGGGCACGCACGAGTTCCTGTCGGGCCTGCGCGAAGCCTGCGACGAACGCGATCTGATGTTGGTCTTCGACGAGGTGCAGTGCGGGGTCGCGCGGACGGGCACGCTCTACGCCTACGAACAATACGGGATCGAGCCCGACATCATGGCGACCGCCAAGGGGATCGGCGGCGGTTTCCCGATGGGCGCCTGCCTCGTGACGGAGAAAGCGGCGGCGGGAATGGTGATCGGAACGCACGGCTCGACCTTTGGCGGCAACCCGCTCGCGATGGCCGCCGGACAGGCGGTGCTCGACGTCGTCGCGAACGAGGAGTTCCTCGCCAGCGTCCGGCTGAAGGGGGAGCGGCTGCGCTCGGCGCTCGAGCAGATGATCCCCAACCACGACCATCTGTTCGAGAGCGTCCGCGGAACCGGCCTGATGCTCGGGATCAGGATGAAGACCGACAGCCGGGCGTTCGTGAACTATTTGCGCACGAAGGGGCTGCTCACCGTCAGCGCGGGCGACAATGTGATGCGCGTGCTCCCGCCGCTGATCATCGAGGAGGAGCATATCCGCGAATTCGTCGACGGGCTGTCGGCCGCCGCCGCGGACTATGAGGTGCCCGCAGCAGCGGCTTAAGCCGGTGCCCGAACGTCAGCTTTGGGTGGAAAGCGGACACATGCCGCCGGGGCCTGCATTTACCCGCGCATCTGATATCATCCAGCCATGGTGCCGCCTGCGCAGAAAGCCGCTGAAGTGGCTCCCCCACGTTCGCGGCTTGACCGGATGCGCTCGGGGCTTCGTGAACGTGACTGGTTCGGTATTGTCATCGAGCTTGTCGTCGTCACCCTTGGCGTGCTGCTTGCTTTCCAGATTGACCAGTGGGCACAGGACCGCCGCCAGGCGCGCGACGAGAGACAGTTCCTCGATCGCATGTGGCGCGAGACCACCGACGCCATCGAGGAGACCCAGTGGATCATGACCATGTATGGCCGTTTTCGCCAGGAGTCGGTCGAGGGCTTCCGGGCGCTTGAAGACCCGACACGACTTGCTCGTCTGATCGGCAAGCCGAACGTCGGCTGCCGGGGAGCCGTCATGCCGGGACTGGGATACAATACAACCAGCTTCCAGGAGTTAAGCGCCTCTGGGCGGCTGAACCAAATCAGCGATCCGGAACTTCGCGCCTCCTTGCGGGCCGTAGTTGCCGCCCAGGCCGATGCGGAAGCCAATCGACAAAACTCCGTGGAGTTCGCCATGGAGGGGTCCCGGATGTTGGAGCCGCACCTGGTGCGCGGCCTCGATGCGAACGACAATCGTACGTGCAGGGTCGATTGGCCGCGGCTTGCTCGGGACACTAGCGGTCGGGTCGTCATGGCGCGTGCTGCAAGGCTGCACTCGTTGATGTGGAACAAATATGCTTACGTGCACGACAAGCTGATGATCGCTCACAATCAACTCGCCTGCCGTCTTGGCAAACGGGATTGCCTTGCAACGGTAACGCGCATTCTCAATGAGCCACCCCGGACCGACGTCATTCCGCCGGAAGCGCGTGACGACGTTCAGCGGTCAGCCGAGCTGTACAACGGCAGCTAGCAGTCCGCCGCCTGTAATGTCCGCAATGGGTCGGAAGCGGACATTGCAGTTGAGGCGGCCGACCGGTTGGTTGTGACAGGAAGAAACCAATCCTATCTTCCCTCGATGCCCACAACCGAGCTTAGCAGCGACGTCGCGCTCGGCGTCGCGATCCCGGCGCGCAACGCGCGCGGCCGGATCGCGCGCCTCGGCCCGGTCGTCGACGCGGTCCTCGCCAATCATGATTATCCGCCGGTCATCGAGCGGCTGCTTGCCGAGGCGCTCGTCCTGACCGCGCTGCTGGGTTCCTTGCTCAAGGAGCGCGAAGGGCAGATCACGCTCCAGGCCCAGACCGAGGCCGGAATCGTCGAGCTGCTCGTTTGCGATTATCTGGGAGGCGAGCTCAGAGGCTATATTCGCTACAACCCGGAGCGACTGGCCGACGCCGGCCCGAACCCGTCGTTGTTCGCCCTCTTCGGGAAGGGCTATCTCGCGACCACTTTCGACCATCCCAACATGAATGAGCGCTACCAGGGCATCGTCCCGCTCGAGGGTGAGAGCCTGGCCCACGCCGCGGAAAGCTTCTTCGCCCAGTCGGAACAGATTCCGAGCATCTGCCGACTCGCCGCCGAGAAGCGCGACGGCCACTGGTTCGCCGGCGGGCTCCTGTTCCAGCATCTGCCCGAGGGCGAGGAAGGGCGCGACCGGCTGCACACCCGGCTCGACCATCCCGACTGGCCGCACGTCGCGATCCTCGCCGGATCGGTGAAGCCGGAAGAGCTGACCGATCCCGGGCTGCCGCTCGACGACTTGATCTGGCGCCTGTTCCACCAGGAGGACGAGGTCCGCACGCTCGCGGCGATTCCCCTCCGGAAGGGTTGCCGTTGCGACCCCGAATACGTGCGCTCGGTGATCGCGCGCTTCCCCGCCGACGAACGCGAGGCGATGGTCGGGGAGGACGGCTTCATCCGGGTCGATTGCGAATTCTGCTCGTCGAGCTTCGCGATCGAGCCAGGCGAGTTCACTTGAAATTCAGTCGGGCATCCAACAGTTAACCACTTAAGTGGTAAAAGGCGGTTGATGGCTCGGTTGAAGCTCCTGGCCCTGTTCGGAGTCGCGGTGGCGGTGGCCGCCGGCGCGCAGCGTCCCGCCGCGCTGGCGAAGGCGGCGCCCGGGCTTTGGGAGATCGAGGGCCTTCCGGGCGTCAAGTCGCCAACACGCGAATGCGTGGGCGATGTCGTGGCCCTGGCCCAGTTCGAGCACCGGCGGCAGAGCTGCACCCGGTCCGTGGTGAGCGACGGCCCGGACTCGACGATCATCCAATATAATTGCGCGGGCGGCGGTTTCGGCCGGAGCAAGATGACGATGATCACTCCGCGCTCGATCCGGATCGAGACGCAGGGCATCTCGGACAAGCTGCCGTTCAATTACGTGCTCCAGGCTCGCCGCGTCGGCGATTGCCAGAAAACCGCTTCCGCGTCGCCCCATTAAGGCGGCGTTTAACCATTTTATCGTAAAACCGATCTCGTGCCGGATTTGGCACGCTTTCCTCCCAATCGGGCAGGTATGCCCGATACCTGGGCCGCTCTTCCTAACCGATGGGCGGCCCTTCTTTTGTCGGCGCTCCGGGCCTAGATCACCCGCGCAATGAAAACCGCCATTGTCCTCCTGTCGGGCGGGCTCGACTCGATGGTCTGCGCGGGACTTGCGCGGGAGGCCGGTTTCGCCGTCACGGCGCTGACGGTCGATTATGGCCAGCGCCACCGGATCGAGCTCGATTCGGCGAAGCGGATCGCGGCCGGGCTTGCCGGCCGGCACATCGTCGTCCCGCTCGATCTCACCACATTCGGCGGCTCCGCGCTGACGAGCGAGATCGAGGTTCCGAAGGACGGCGCCGGCCCGGGGATTCCCGTGACCTATGTTCCCGCGCGCAACACGATTTTCCTGAGCCTCGCGCTCGGACTCGCCGAATCAAGCGGATCGCGCGACATCTTCATCGGGGTCAACGCGCTCGACTATTCGGGCTACCCCGACTGCCGCCCGGAATTCGTGGAGGAGTTCGAGAAGCTCGCCAATCTCGCGACCAAGGCTGGCGTCGAGGGCGATCGCTTCACCATTCACGCGCCTCTGCTCCATCTGACCAAGGCCGACATCGCGCGCGAAGCGCAGCGCCTCGGGCTGGACGCCAGGCTCAGCCACAGTTGCTACGATCCGCTGCCCGACGGGCGGCAC
Source organism: Sphingomicrobium sp. (assembly GCA_036375515.1). GTDB lineage: Bacteria > Pseudomonadota > Alphaproteobacteria > Sphingomonadales > Sphingomonadaceae > Sphingomicrobium. The sequence continues at coordinate 6,343 of DASURT010000099.1, read as the reverse complement.
TGCGGCCGCTGCGACGCCTGTCGCTTGCGGGCGAAGGGGTTCGCCGAGGCGGGGATCGACGATCCGACGGTTTACCTCCAGTTCCCTCTCCCCCGGCCTGGGGGAGAGGGTTAGGGAGAGGGGGAGTGACGGACGTTCAGACCCCTCTCCCTTCGCCGCTTCGCGGCTCTTCCCTCTCCCCTAAAGGGGCGAGGGGAAGCTACGCCGTCAAGGAATGCTTTCTGACGCTCCAGGGCGAGGGCGTCCAGACGGGCAGCCGCGCCGTTTTCCTGCGCTTTGCCGGCTGCAACCTGTGGTCGGGCCGCGAACAGGACCGGGGCCAGGCGCAGTGCAATTTCTGCGACACCGACTTCGTCGGGACCGATGGCGAGGGCGGCGGCAAGTTCCAGAGCGCCGAAGGACTCGCAGCGCATGTCGAAGCCTTATGGGGCGAGCGGCATGAGCAGCGGATAGTGGTGATCACCGGCGGCGAGCCGATGCTCCAGCTCGACGAGGAGCTGGTCGCGGCGCTCCATTCCCGCGGCTTTCAAATCGCGGTCGAAACCAACGGGACGCTTGCCGCGACGCCGGGCATCGACTGGATCTGCGTCAGCCCCAAGGCGGGAACGGACGTGGTCCAGCGTTCGGGCAACGAGCTGAAGCTGGTCTGGCCCCAGGACGGGATCGACCCCGCCGAGCTCGAGGGCTGGGCATTCGACCATTTCCTGGTCCAGCCGATGGATTGCGATCAGCGGCAGGCCGCGATCGATGCCGCGATCCAACTCGCGATGGAGCGTCCGAAGTGGCGCCTGTCGCTCCAGACCCACAAGGTCGTGGGGCTGCGCTAGCCTATTCGGCGGCGTTGGCCGCGGCATTGGCGGCGGGCGCCGACTCGGGCTCCGCCGTGTTCGACGCGGCGGGCGCCGCCGCCGGCCGGGCGGCCGGCTCCGCCGAACGGGAAGGCTTCCGGTCGGCCGAGCCATTACCGGCCGGGGCCTGCTCGTTGGTGAAATTGATGTCGGTGTCGGCGGCCATGTTGGCCGCGTCGCCGGTCACCGCATCGATCGCGGTCACGTCATTGGCGACGATATCCTCGGCGGTCAGAGTGTCGTTCGCGTTCAGCGTCTGGCCGTCCTGACCATTTCTCCCGCAGGCGGCGAGGCCAAGGGCTGCACCGGCAAGGAGGAAGAGAGCGCGCATGGGAGACTCCGGGGGTCGGGCAAAAAAAGAGGCTGCCGGAATACCGGCAGCCTCTTGAAACGCCAACGCCTCCGTTTGGGGCGGAGGCGTCAAGATTACATCGCGTTGTTGGCCGTCGCGTTCATGTCGGTCGCGTTAGCGTCCGTCGTCGCGTTCATGTCCGTGGCGTTCATGTCCGTCGTCGCGTTCATGTCCACCGCGTTCATGTCGGTCGTCGCGTTCATGTCGGTCGTGAGGTTCTCATCGACGTTCATCGTGTTGTTGGCGCTTTCGTTGCTGCTGCAAGCCGAGACCGCCAGGGCCGCACCAGCGACCAGGATAAGAGCACGCATTCAAGACTCCCTATTTATTGCGATCTGCAGCGGTCACCCGCTTCGCAAATCGCGCGGACAATAGTCTGAAGCATGAGGCTCCATCAAGGGTCTTTGCGCGGACGCTCCAAGCCGTTGAGAAACTGGCGGAAACCTTGCCTCAGGGCGCAATCAACACTCGCCAGCGGGATTTGTTTCCCGAGTTCCGCGAGGCTCGTCACGCCGAATTCGGAGATTCCGCACGGGACGATACCCGCGAAATGCGACAGATCGGGCGCGACGTTGATGGCGAATCCGTGAAGCGTGACCCAGCGTTTCACTCGCACCCCGAGCGCGCCGATCTTCGCTTCCTCCGCCCCTTCGCCGACCCAGATGCCGATCCGCCCGTCGGCGCGATGCGCGGCCACCCCAAGTTCGGCCAGGGCGTCGATCATCCACCCCTCGAGCGAGTGGACGAAGCGGCGGATGTCCTTGCCCCGCTTTTCGAGGTCGAGAATGACGTAGCCGACGCGCTGCCCCGGTCCGTGGTAGGTGTAGCGCCCGCCACGGCCCGCCTCATGGACCGGAAAATCGAACGGGTTGGTGAGTTCGGACGGGTCGGCGCTGGTGCCCGCGGTGAACAGGGGCGGGTGCTCGAGAAGCCAGATGCATTCGCCCTCCCGTCCGTCGCGGACGGCCGCCGCCCGCGCGTCCATGAAGGCGAGGGCTTCCCCATAGGGCACCTGCCCCTCGCTCACGCGCCATTCAATGCCGTCGATCACGTCCATCCGGTGGCCGAGATGGTCCGCGATGCCCGAATGGGCAAGGCGCATTGCGCGAGCCGGGCGAGGTTTCCATAAGGCGGGGCGTTGGAGCAGGGGTCACCATGACGAACTTGTCGCTTTCTCACGCCTGGGACGAGACGAAGGCAATTCTCGCCCGCGACGGCAATCTCCTCGGCACCGTGGCCCTGGCGCTCGTCGTCCTGCCCCAGGCGATCTACGGCGCATTCTTCGCCCAGGAAGCTCAGCTTTCGCCGGTCTCACAGCTCGTTGGACTCGCCGTCATCCTGATCGGACTTGCGGCGCAGCTCGCCCTCAATCGGCTCGCGATCGGCCCGTCGACGACGGTCGGCGCGGCGATCGGAAGGGGCGCGGCGCGCACGCCGGCCGCGCTGGCGACGTTCCTGATCGTGATCGTCGCCATGTCGTTCCTGTTTCTGCCCGTCGCCATGCTCCTGGTGTCGATCGGGGTCCTGGAGGCGGCCGCCGCCGCGGGCACGCTCCCGCCCCCACGGCTGCTCGGGATCTTCCTCGTCTATTTCCTCTTCGTCTTCTCGATATTCCAGCTGATCGTTCCGATCGCCGCCGCCGAGCGGGGCGGGCCGCTCCATATCCTGGCGAGGAGCTGGAAGCTCGGGATCCGCCAATATTGGCGGCTCTTCACCTTCCTGATCTTCGTCCTGATTGGGCTGCTGGTCGTCTGGCTGACCGGCCAGCTCCTCGCGGGCATCTTCACGAGCCTGGCGCTGGGACCGCCACGGGCGGGGAGTCTCTCGGCCGCATTGCTGTCGCTGATCGTCGCCGCCGCACAGGGCGCCTACACGATGGTGTCAGCGGTGATGCTGGCGCGAATCTATGCCCAGCTCGCCGGCGGCGGCACGGTTCAGGCTTCGGTGCCCAGAAGCGGGACCTGAGGAGCGCAGTCTTTCGGCAGGATTCCGGCGAGTCGCGGATCGGAAAAGCGCTCGATCGCCCGTCGGCAAGGCGAGAAGCCGGCGCGACGGTATGCGGTGAGCGCCGCGGGATGATCGAGCGAGCAGGTGTGGACGTGGACTCGCGACACCTCTTCGCGCCAGGCGCGGCGGACCGCTTCGGCAAGCAGCCAGCGGCCGTGGCCCTTGCCGGCAAGCTCCGGGATCAGGCCGATGAACGCCAGCTCGCATTCGCACGCCTTGCGGTAATCGAGCTCGAGCAGCCCCACTTCGCGCCCGTCTTCGCCGATCACCGCGAACAGCTCGACCGCCGGATCGTGGATGATCGCGGCGAGCTTGTCGTCGTCCAGGATCAGGCGCGAGAACCATAGCCAGGGCTCGCCGACGAGCCGGAAGAGCCGTCGATAATGATCGAGCGGCGGACGATCGAGTCGGCGAAGCGAAAGCGGCGAGGGCGGAACGCCTTCCGATTGCGGCTCGAGCATTTCGAGATAGGTGACCACGGCGGCGAGCTCGCCGCTCTCCACCGGCTCGTAGCTCATGCCCTTATTTCCATTTCGCCAGCGGCGGAAGGCTCATCAGGATCGCGTCGACGTTTCCACCGGTCTTGAGGCCGAACAGTGTCCCGCGGTCGTAGAGCAGGTTGAACTCGACGTAGCGGCCGCGGAACTCGAGCAGCCGCTCCATCTCATCGTCGTTGAAGGGCGTGTCCATCCGCTTGCGGACGATCCTCGGGAAGATATCGAGGAACGCCTCGCCGACGTCGCGGGTGAAGGCAAAATGCGCGTCGAAATGATCCTCGAGATAGTCGTAGAAGATGCCGCCGACGCCGCGCGCGACATTGCGGTGCGGGAGCCAGAAATATTCGTCCGCCCATTTGGAAAAGCGCGGATAGAAAGTCGGGTTGTGCGCCGCGCAGGCGGCGCGCAGCCGGGCGTGGAAGGCTTCGCTGTCCTCCTTGTAGGGAATCGCGGGGTTGAGGTCGGCGCCACCGCCGAACCAGCGCTTGGTCGTCGTCAGGAAACGCGCGTTCATGTGCACCGCCGGCACGTGCGGGTTGGCCATGTGCGCGACGAGGCTGATCCCGGTGGCGAAGAAGCTCGGGTCATTGTCCGCGCCGGGGATCGACTTGGCGAACTCGGGCGAGAATCGGCCGCCGACGGTCGAGACGTTGACCCCGACCTTCTCGAACACCTTTCCGGCCATCTGGCCGCGAACGCCGCCACCGCCGGCTCCGCCGGTCGCATCGTCCCGTTCCCAAGGCGTGTAGGCGAAAGCGGCATCAGAGCCCGCCTCCCGCTCGATCTCCTCGAAGGCGGCGCAAATTCGGTCGCGAAGCGACTCGAACCAATCGCGAGCGGACCGTTGCTGATCGTCGAGGGGGAGCATGGGGAAGTGTTGGTCTGTGGCTCGCTGTGTGGTCTGGGAGTCCGTCATCTTGGCGGGCGCGCCGCCACAAACGTGTTCTGCGACGTGACGATCCCCCATGCATCGCGCCGCTTTTCGACGACATGCTTCAGCCGAGCTTGAACGGTCCTGTCGGGGCCAATCGCCGCACCGGGCGGAGGTGGATTGAAGCCACTAACGCTCACATCTAGGTCCACGACCAGCAGCGTGTCCGCTAGCGGACGCACACGGCGTACATGCGCTTGGACTTGCGTGCCGCTCGCCGGACCTCTCCAAAGCTCGACATGCATCCTCTCGATCGCCTCGCGGCCGTTCCAAATCGTGCCCGTGGGATCAACCAGCTCCGCATCGGGCCAGTAGACGCTTCCGTATGCTGGTCCGTCCGCAGCGTTCCAGCTTTCGTTGAAGCGATGAGCAAAATCCTGGGCGACTGCCTGCTGTTCTTCGGGAGAGATCATTGGGCCTTCAGTAAGCGCGGCGCTGCGCGGCGACCAGCATCCTCAGGAGCATCGCGACCGGCCGCGGGACTCCGACCTTGCCTTCGAGCCACAGGCTGACCGCCGAGCGCGAGACCCCGATCGCCTGGGCGAGATCGTTCTGGGTCCGGTAGCCGAGGCTGCGCATCGAGCTTCGGAGCTCGTCGGGGGACATCGAGGCAAGGCGTTCGTCGAGCATCAAATGGCGTCCGACCCGCGATCGCTGGTGCGGATCCGGATCGCCTGCTCGACGTCGATCACGAAGATCTTGCCGTCGCCGATCCGGCCGGTCCGCGCGGCATTCTCGATCGCCTCGACGACATTTTCGACAAGGCTGTCCTCGACCACGACCTCGATCTTCACCTTGGGCAGGAAGTCGATCACATATTCGGCGCCGCGATAGAGCTCGGTATGGCCCTTCTGGCGCCCGAATCCCTTGACCTCGGCGACGGTGAGGCCGCTGACCCCGACGTCGTGGAGAGCATCCTTGACGTCGTCGAGCTTGAACGGCTTGATGATCGCCTCGATCTTCTTCACGCGAAGCCCCTGTCCGTGGCGGTTTCGCTAATGCCCAATCGGCGCCCTATTTGGAAGGCAGAGCGACCCTAAGAAAATGAAAGCCATCATCCTTTCCGCCGGCCAGGGCTCGAGGCTCGGCCACCTGGTCGACGACCGGCCCAAGTGCCTGATCGACTTCAACGGGCGCACCTTGCTCGACCGTCAGCTCGACACGCTCGAGGCGAACGGCGTCGAGGAGGCGGTCGTCGTCACCGGTTTCCACGACGAGCTGGTCGAGAAGGCGATCGCCCGAAGGAAAGGCGGCCCCAGGGTCCGGACGGTGTTCAACCCGTTCTACAAGGTCGCGGACAATCTGGGCTCGCTGTTCATGGCGAAGCACGAGCTCGTCGGCGACTGCCTGGTGTGGAACGGCGACACGCTCGTCTCGCGCGCGCTGATGCGGCAGGTCGTCGCGAACGAGCGGAGCGGCGTCTGCGTCACGATCGACCGCAAGGACTCCTACGACGACGACGACATGAAGGTGGTCGAGGAGGGCGGCCGGCTGACAGCGATCGGCAAGAGACTGCCGACGGGCGGAATCAACGGCGAATCGATCGGCCTGCTGGCGTTTCGCGCGGGCGGAGCCGAGCTGTTCCGCGAATATATCGAAAAGGACATGCGCACGCCGGAGGGCACGACCATCTGGTATTTGCGCGTGATCCACCACCTCGCCCAGGAGGCCGACGTCTGGACGCTCGACATCGAAGGCGAGGAATGGG
>DASURT010000098.1:0-4398 GCA_036375515.1 Sphingomicrobium sp. | reverse complement strand
GTCGAGGCCCGGATCCTCGGCATGTCCACCTTCGCCACGCTGTGCGCCGGATGGATCGTGATGGCGCTTGCGGGAGCGGCCTATGCGCGGCTGTTCGGCCGGGCCGCCAATGTCGTGCGGGGCGGCTGGCTGTTCGGAATGGCCTTCGGATTCGCCTTGTGGGCGGCGGGCGCGGTCATGATCCTGCCGCTGGTTAGCGGAGGGCTGGCGCCGGCCGGGCAAGCCGCGGTCGGAGTCGCCTTGTCGATGCTCGGCTGGGGACTGGCGACGGGAATCCTCGTGCCCTTCGTCCATCGGCCGCTGCACGAGAGCCTCGAAAAGGGCGCGCGCCATGCGGAAATCGGCCCGACCGCTCTCGCCGGAAAGGGCCGGCTGAACCGCGGCGGACGCCCTTGAGCGATCGCTCCCGCGCTAGCGCCAGCCGTGCTGCTTCGCAGTCCCTTCTTCCGCGGCGCCGAACGGCGCTCCGGCCATGGTTGAGTCGACCAGCGCGGCGAGGTTGGGGTCCATGCCCGCGGCCATGCGATAGTCGCTTGCCTGCCCCTCCGGAGCCGCGAACAGGCCGCGCACCTGCCAGCGGTCGCCGTCCCGGCAGGCGAGCCCGCTCGCGCCCGTCCGGGTGAAGCTGCGGCAGATCGCGCCGTTCCGTTCGCGGAAGGTGAGTCCGATGCGGACCGCGCCGTTCGAAGGGGCGCTGGACAGCTCGGTATCGAGCGCTTTGTCGATCGCCGCCGCGGCATAGATTTTCCCGCCTTCGATCTCGACCGGGCCGCCGCTCCGCGGCGAAACCATTGTGCCGACGACGATGCCGGCGGCAAGCGTCGCGGCGATCGCCGCCCACTGCGGTAGTCGCGCCCGGTTGCGGCGAGCGTCACGCGACTGTCTCGCGGGGCCGAGATTCACGATTTCCGCATCGGTCTTTCGAACCTCCGCCAGCAGTCGAGCGGGAGCGGGCGCGTCCGTGACGATGTCAAAGGCGCCGTGCAGCCGCGCGCCCAGTGCCCGGTGCTGCTCGGCCAGCCGGGCAAGCTTCGGGTCGGCCGCGACCCGTGCTTCCATTTCGGCGGCTTCCGCGTCGCCCAGCTCGCCATCGAGCCATGCGAAGAACTTTTCGTCCTCGGTCATCCCTGTTCACCCACCATGGCGAGGAGCGCCGTGCGGCCGCGGACCAGCCGGCTCGAAACCGTCCCGATCGGCAGGTCGAGCATCTCGGCGGTCTCGCGATAGCCGTAGCCCTCGATCAGGATCAGGGCGACAACCTCGCGCTGATCCTCGGGCAAGCGCTGCATCGCCTCCATCATTCGCTGGAGGTCGATCGAAGCTTCGATCCCTCCGCGCGGGTCCTCGCCGAGATTCACTCCTTCCTCCGCCGGCGCTTCCAGTCGTTCCCGCCGGGCACGCGATCGCACCGTGTCGATCCAAAGATTGCGCATGATCCGGTAGAGCCAGCTGTCCAGCCTGGTGCCCGGCTGCCACTGCGCCCTGGAACGGAGCGCGCGCTCGACCGTCATCTGCGCCAGGTCGTCCGCATCGCTTGTCGATCCCGCGAGCGCGTGCGCGAACCGCCGCAGGCGCGGAAGCAGGGCTGCGAGTTCGTCCTCGAACGGCGAAGATCGGTTCATTCGGCCTCATGCGGATGAAACGACGGCTCAGCCTCGTTTCATCCATGAACGCATATAAAGAGAAGCGCAGATGTCGAGAATCGTTCGTCACGGCCTTTTTGCCGCCATCGGAGCGGCGCTGATCGGCGGGAGCGCCGCCGCACAGCTCCTGCCAGGCGTCGGCCTCCCTTCGCTGTCGCTGCCCGTGCCGGTCGGAAATGTGCCCGTCGCGGGCCCGGTGCTCCAGGACCTGCTGCAACAGCCGCAAGTGCAGCAGCAGGTCATCAATCCCACATTGAACTCGGTTGCCGGCCTCCCCCAGGCCGTCGCGGATTCGGGCGGACAGACGCTCCTCGAGTTGAGGCGCATGAGGCTCCAGCAGTTGATCCGCGACAATCGCGCCCGGCTCGAACCGGGCGAAGGAGGGCAACCGGTCCGCCGCGGAATCCTGGTGGCGATCGATCCCGATCCTGCGTCGCTGCAGCTCGCCACCCAAGCGGGATTTCGCGTCGTCGCCGACGAACCGAATATCGAGCTCGCCTTGCATGTGGTCCAGCTCGCCGTGCCTCGCGGCCTCAGCGCTCGCGAAGGCTTGCGGCTGATCCGGCGCGCGGTCCCGCAGCTCGAGGCCGACTATGATCCCGTGTTTGAGCCGGCGGGCGGATCGCTGGCTCCGCTGAACGCCGCGCTCGCGACGGCGGCGGCGGCCGCGAACGGACGCGCCATCGGCATGATCGACGGCGGAGTTGCGTCGAATCCCTCGCTCGGCGGCGCCTCGATCGAGCAGAACGGATTTGCCGGACGTCCGCAGGCGACCGGGCACGGAACCGCCGTGGCGTCGCTCCTGGTGGGAAACCAGGGTCCCTTTCACGGAGCGGCGACCGGCGCCCGGCTCTACGTCGCGGATGTCTATGGCGGCAACCGCGCCGCCGGCTCCGCAACCGCCATCGTCCGCGCGCTCGGCTGGCTCGCAGGCAAGCGCCCCCAGGTGATCAACGTCAGCCTTGTCGGCTCGTCGAACCGATTGCTCGAGCGCGCGATCAGGGCGGTCCAGGCTCGAGGGATCGCGGTCGTCGCCGCCGTCGGCAACGACGGCCCCGCGGCGCCGCCGCAATATCCCGCCTCCTATCCGGGCGTCGTCAGCGTGACCGGCGTGGATGCGAAAGGCCGGGCGCTCCCCGAGGCCGGAAGGCCGACGCACCTCGATTTCGCGGCGCCGGGCGCGGACATGGCCGCCGCGCTTCCGGGGAAAGGCTATGCGAAGGTCCGCGGGACGAGCTTCGCCGCTCCGCTCGCCGCCGCTCGGCTGCTGCTCGCCGGCTCTCCGCAGCGCCTCGCCGCCGAGGCCCGGCCCGGCAAGGGCCGCGTTGGGCGCGGCATCGTCTGTGGCTCGTGCCGGATCGATCCTCGAAGCGTCGGGGCCAGATGAACTTTTCGAGCGCCGACGGATGAAGCCGGAGAGCGCGGTCGTTCTCAACTCGAGGGACAGCGATGTCCCCCGTGAATCTCGAGAGGAGAATGACATGAGGAAGTCCATCCTTTTCGCTGCGTCCGCCCTGGCATTCGCCGCGGCGCCCGCCCAGGCCCAGCTGCTCGGCAACGTCGGCGGCACGGTTGGCGGAGCGATCAACGGCACGCTCGGCGGCACGCTGAACGGAGCGGGCTCGCTCGGCGGAGCCCTGAATTCGGCCGGCAATCTGGGGGGCATGGTCAACGGCACGCTGGGCGGCACTTTGGGCGGCCCGGCGTCGATCACCAACAGCGTCAGCGCGCTGGTGACCGGCTCGGCTGACGGCTCGGCGAGCGGTTCGGTCGACCGGCGCAACGGCTCGGCCAGCGGCAATGTGGGCCTCGCCGGCACGGTGACCGGCGCGGTCAACGGCGTCACGTCCATCGCCGCGACCGGGAACACGCTCGGCCTCAACGGTTCGGGTTCCGGAAGCGCATCGGCGAACAAGAGCGCCAGCTTCGGCGTCCAGGGGATCGGGACGAACCAGGCCGCCGCGCTCACCGGCCAAGCCGGAGCGATGGCCGGCGGGGCCGTGTCGGGCGCTGCAACCGCCGCGGGCAATGCCGGCAGCTTGACCGGAAGCCTCGGCGGCGCCGGCAACGGGGCGGTCGGTGGCGCGGTCGGTGCCGCGACGAATCCGGGCTCGGTCGACGACGGCAACGCCAACGGTTCGGCAAGCGGATCGGGAAGCGCCCGCGCCAAGGCGAAGGCGCATCGGGAACGGGAACGCGATCGCCAATAAGGGACACGCCGGTTTCAACCCTCGGCCCGCCGCTCTTCCCCAGCCGGCGGCGGGCCTTTTTCAGAGCTTCCCGGTCAGTTCCGGGACGATCTTGAACAGGTCGCCGACGAGGCCGATGTCCGCCACCTGGAAGATCGGCGCCTCCTCGTCCTTGTTGATCGCGACGATCGTCTTCGAATCCTTCATTCCCGCGAGGTGCTGGATCGCCCCCGAGATGCCGATGGCGATCTAGAGATCGGGCGCCACCACCTTGCCGGTCTGCCCGACCTGCCAGTCGTTCGGCGCGAAGCCCGAGTCGACCGCCGCCCGGCTGGCGCCGACGGCGGCGCCGAGCTTGTCGGCGAGCCCCTCGATCAGCGCGAAGTTCTCCTCCGAGCCGACGCCGCGACCGCCCGAGACCACGATCCGCGCCGAAGTCAGCTCCGGCCGGTCGCTGGTCGCGACCTTGTCCTCGACCCAGCGCGAGCGCCCGGCGTCGGGCGCGGCCTCGGCCGTCTCGACCGGCGCCGGCGGCTGCGCGCCGGTGGCGGCGAAGCTCGCCGGGC
>DASURT010000097.1:0-3210 GCA_036375515.1 Sphingomicrobium sp. | reverse complement strand
GTCGATTCCCTGCGCGGCCGTAATCAGCTCGACCGCGACGACGCCGGCGGCGTTGCGCGCGATCTGCGTGGCCTTGCGCGCGGCGATCGGCGCCATCGAGACATGATCCTCCTGGCCGGCCGAAGTCGGGATCGAGTCGACGCTCGCGGGGAAGGCGAGCGACTTGTTCTCGCTGACCAGAGCGGCGGCGGTGACCTGCGGGATCATCAGGCCCGAGTTCACGCCCGAATCCTCGGTCAGGAAGGGCGGGAGCCCGCTCATCTTGGGATCGATCAGCACGGCCGTGCGGCGCTCGGACAGCGAGCCAACCTCGCACAGCGCCATGGCGATCATGTCGGCGGCGAAGGCGACCGGCTGGGCGTGGAAATTGCCGCCCGAAATCGCGATGTTCTCGTCCGGGAAGAGGATCGGATTGTCGGTGACCGCGCCGGCCTCGACGGTGAGAGTGCGCGCGGCATGTTCGAGCAGGTCGAGGCTCGCCCCCATCACCTGCGGCTGGCAGCGGAAGCTGTAGGGGTCCTGCACCTTGCCGCAGCGGGCATGGCTGGCGACGATCTCGCTGCCGTCGAGAAGGTCGCGGAGCGCAGCGGCGACCCGGACCTGGCCAGGCTGGCCGCGGAGTTCGCTGATGCGGGGATCGAACGGCTTGACCGATCCCTTGAGCGCATCGACCGAAAGCGCCCCGCCGGCGATGGCGGCGGCGAACACGCGCTCGCCAGCGAACAGCGCGTCCAGTGCGATCGCGGTCGAGGCCTGCGTGCCGTTGATCAGCGCCAGGCCCTCCTTGGGCCCGAGCTGGAGCGGCTCCATGTCGAGCTTCTGGAGCGCCGCCGCGGCGGGCATGATTTCGCCGGCAATGTCGATGCCGCCATGCCCCATCAGCGCGGCGATCAGGTGCGCGAGCGGGGCGAGGTCGCCCGAAGCGCCAACGCTGCCCTGCGCCGGGATCAGCGGCATCGCGTCGCGATCGAGCAACGCCTGGAGCGCGTCGATCACCAGCGGACGCACGCCCGAGTGACCGCGGCCGAGGCCAAGCAATTTCAGGACGATCATCAGCCGGGTGACATGGCGCGGCAGCGGGTCGCCGAGACCCGCGCTGTGCGACAGGATCAAATTGGTCTGGAGCTCGGCCAGGCGGTCGCCGGGGATGCGCGTGTTGGCGAGAAGCCCGAAGCCGGTGTTGACGCCATAGACCGTCTCGCCGGACGCGACGATCCGCTCGACCGAAGCGGCCGCGGCGGCGACGCGTCGCATCGACGGATCGTCGAGGCGTGCATCGGCGCCGGTCCACAGCTGGCGCAATTGGTCGAGTGAGACCTGTTCTGGATTAAGCTTCAACATTCCCCACCAGTTCCCCGGCGTAGGCCGGGGTCCGGCCAAAGAAAAGAGTCTGGGCTCCGGCCTTCGCCGGAGCACAGTTATTAGACCATCGGCAGGTCGAGCCCTTGCTCGCGCGCGCAGTCAATGGCGATGTCGTAGCCCGCATCGGCGTGGCGCATCACGCCCGTGCCCGGATCATTCCACAGCACGCGCTCGAGCCGCCGCGCCGCATCGTCGGTGCCGTCGGCGACGATCACCATTCCGGCATGCTGCGAATAGCCCATGCCGACCCCGCCGCCGTGGTGCAGCGACACCCAGGTCGCTCCGCTGGCGGTGTTGAGCAAGGCATTGAGCAGGGGCCAGTCGGAAACGGCGTCGCTGCCGTCCTTCATGGCTTCCGTTTCGCGGTTGGGCGAGGCGACAGAGCCGCTGTCGAGATGGTCGCGGCCGATGACGATCGGCGCCGACACTTCGCCGCTCCTGACCATCTCGTTGAAGGCGAGGCCGAGCCGGTGACGCTGGCCCAAACCGACCCAGCAGATGCGCGCTGGAAGTCCCTGGAAGGCGATCCTTGTCCGAGCCATGTCGAGCCAGCGGTGGAGGTGCGGATCGTCGGGGATCACCTCCTTCACCTTCTCATCGGTGCGGTAGATGTCCTCGGGGTCGCCCGACAGCGCCGCCCAGCGAAACGGCCCGATGCCGCGGCAAAACAGAGGCCGGACGTAGGCGGGAACGAAGCCGGGAAAGTCGAAAGCGTGGGTCACGCCCATGTCCTTCGCTTCCTGGCGGATGTTGTTGCCATAGTCGAAGGTCGGGGCGCCCATCGCCTTATAGCCGAGCATCGCCTCGACATGGCGCGCGATCGATTCCCGAGCGGCCTGCGCAACGGCGGCCGGATCGCGCTCGCGCGCCTCCTGCCATTTGGCGACGCTCCAGCCGACCGGGCAATAGCCGTTCGCGGGGTCGTGGGCCGAGGTCTGGTCGGTCAGTGCGTCAGGCCTGATGCCGCGCTTCAGCATCTCTGGAAGCAACTCGGCGGCATTGCCGAGCAGGCCGACCGACGTAGGCTCGGACGCCGTGCGGACGATCTCCAGCGCCTCGTCGATGCTCGTCGCGCGGCGGTCGAGGTAGCGCGTCTCGAGGCGCTTCTCGATGCGGCTCTCCTGCACTTCGATGGCGATGCAGTGCGCGCCGGCCATCACCGCCGCGAGCGGCTGCGCGCCGCCCATTCCGCCGAGCCCGGCGGTCAGGATCCAGCGCCCATGCAAGTCGCCGCCATAATGCTGGCGGCCCATTTCCGCGAAGGTTTCGTAGGTGCCCTGGACGATGCCCTGGGTGCCGATGTAGATCCAGCTTCCGGCCGTCATCTGGCCGTACATCATCAACCCCTTGCGATCGAGCTCGTTGAACACCTCCCAGTTCGCCCATTTGGGGACGAGGTTGGAATTGGCGATGAGCACTCGCGGCGCATCCTTGTGCGTGCGAAAGACGCCGACCGGCTTGCCCGACTGGACGAGCAGGGTCTGGTCTTCCTCGAGCCGCTCGAGCGTTTCGACGATCGTGTCGAAACATTGCCAGTTGCGCGCCGCGCGGCCGATCCCGCCATAGACGACCAGGCTCTGCGGGTCCTCGGCGACCTCGTCGTCGAGGTTGTTCATCAGCATCCGCACCGCCGCCTCGGTGGTCCAGTGCTTCGCCTTGATGTCGTTGCCGCGGCGGGCGCGGATGTGGCGTGAATTGTCGCGTCGTTTATTCAGTGTCGACTCCATTGAAGATCCGCCGCTCGGGCCCCGGCAGGCCGGTCCAATAGCCGAGCTCGGCGAGAGATTCGATGCGCCAGGCGCACAGGTCCGCGGCCTTGCCCGGCACGAGGCTCCCGACTTGCTTGTC
>DASURT010000096.1:0-10227 GCA_036375515.1 Sphingomicrobium sp. | reverse complement strand
TCCTTGACGCGTCTTGGCACTTCGGCGTGGCTTCCGGCTGAGACTCGCTGTCGGGGGTACGCGAGTGACTAATGATCCCTTGCTTTTCAAGCAACGCCCAAGCTGACCAGATTCATGCGCACGTCGCGGCGGCACGCGTTGCTGCCGCGATGAGGTGCGGCCGCGAATCTGATCCACGTTGATGAACCGGCGTCACGTTCGCGCTATGGCTGTATCCGGCCGGGTCGTTCGCCCGTCCCTTGTCGCGTTTGCCGCCGGAGGTGGCGTATGGAAAATGATGCCGTCTATTTCAGTCGTCGCGCCGAAGAGGAGCGCGCCGCCGCTCTGCAGGCTCCGCATGCGGCCGCGCGTCAGGCCCATCTCGACTTGGCCGACCGTTACGACGAGCTCGCCGAAGCGATAAGTCCGATCCGGTCTCGGGCGGGCACCGATCCGATCGGCGCCGTTTAGCGAGGCTCCCGACCCTAGGTCGTGACCGTCACCGCATCGCGGAAACAGACGATCACGACCTCGCCGTCGTCGTCCTCCAGTTCGATCCAGTGGCTGAGGTTAATCTCGCCCCTGGAGCGGATCTCCGAGGCCATCAGATCGCGGGCATTGCCGATTGCCTCCGCTCGGGCGGCTGCGAAGTCGGCGAATTCCCGGCCCTCGTGGTCGAGCGTCTCCACGTCATTGTAGAGGTGGAAGCGGAATCGGGGCATGGCCTGGTCCTCGCGAAGCGGAGGCGAGTGCGCATGCACCCATCCATGCTCATTCACCGTGGCGACGGCGGGCAGACGAACCGCCCTTAGTTTCGTTCCGGTTGCCACTGATCTATATTGGGATTGCAGGGAGCACTTCGAACTTGGGGTGGAGCGGTGCGCCACGGTCCATTGATCGCCAAGCTCGCGACGGTCGCCGACCTTCACGAGGCCGATGTTGAGAGTCTGGTCGCGCTTTGCGACGATGAACGGATCGTCCCTGCCAGGGAAAATATCGTGTCGGAGGGTGAACGGCCCGAACACGTTCATGTGATTCTCGAAGGCTGGGCGGCTCGCTACAAGATTCTTGCGAACGGCTCGCGACAGATAGTCGCCTTCCTTATACCCGGCGATTTTTGCGATCTGCACGTCGCGATCCTCGGCCACATGGACCATGGCATCGTGGCGCTGACGCGCTGCCGTGTTGCCTACATCCCGAGCGGGGCGCTGGATGCGCTGACCGCCGATCGCAACGGTCTTACGAAGGCCCTGTGGTGGGCGACCCTCGTGGACGAAGGCGTTCTGCGCGAGTGGATCCTGAATGTCGGCCGCCGTGATGCGATCGAGCGCATTGCCCACCTTCTGTGCGAGATGCACGCCCGAATGGCGCTGGTCGGCCTTGTTCAGGATGATCAACTGGCGCTCCCGCTGACGCAGGATCAGCTCGCCGACGCGACGGGACTGACCGCCGTGCACGTCAACCGCACTCTGCAGCGCCTGCGCGGAATGAATCTGATCGAAACGGGCAGCGGGATGCTGACAATTCTCAACGTCCGTGCCTTGCGCGAAACGGCCGGATTTAACGGCAACTACCTCCACATCGATCGCCGTGTCGCGGTCCCGCGGTAGATCGTCCCTGGCTCGATCGCGTCAGATGACGCCGAGCAGCCAGAGTATGAGGATCAGGACCAGCAGTCCGCCAAGACCGATATACATGGTTTCCTCCACATTCTTTGCTGGAGAAAACCGAGAGCTCGGCGGCAACGTTCCGACCGTTTCGGCAACAGTTCGAACGTTTAACGGTATGATTTTACCCGTCCGCAAACCGGCGGATTTGCTTGACTTTCCGGCACTCCTTCGCGATTAGCCGGGCCGACGGCGCCGCGCGGACGCGGCGCCTTTCGCATTTCAACGAAAGGATCAACGCCATGAAGGCGCTGATGAAGACGACCAAGTCGGCGAGGCCGGCGGAGGTCGAAAAGAAGTGGCACCTGATCGACGCCGACGGCCTGGTGGTCGGGCGGGTTTCGACGATCATCGCCAACATCCTGCGCGGCAAGCACAAGCCGAGCTACACCCCGCACGTCGATTGCGGCGACCATGTCGTCGTCGTCAATGCCGACAAGGTCCGCTTCACCGGCCGCAAGCTCGAGCAGAAGGTCTATTACAAGCACACCGGCTACCCGGGCGGGATCAAGGAGATCACGGCGGGCAAGGTGCTCGAAGGCCGCTTCCCCGAGCGCATTCTCGAGAAGGCCGTCGAGCGGATGATCCCGCGCGGGCCGCTCGGCCGCGACCAGATGCGGTCCCTGCACATCTACAAGGGCGCCGAGCATCCGCACGGCGGCCAGGATCCTCAACTCCTCGACGTCGCGTCGATGAACCGCAAGAACAAGGTGGGCGCATAAATGTCCGATACGCGTGAAACCATCGCCGAGCAGCTCGGCGCTGCTCCAGCTCCCGCCCCGGCTCCCGAGGCTGAAGCGCCGGTCGAGGAGCAGGCTCCTCCGGCTCCCCCGCCGGCCGAAGCCGCCCCGCTTCGCGAGCAGCAACTCGACAAGCACGGCCGCGCCTACGCGACCGGCCGCCGCAAGGACGCCGTCGCGCGCGTCTGGCTGAAGCCGGGCTCGGGCCGGATCGAGGTCAACGGCCGCGAGCAGGAGATCTATTTCGCCCGGCCGACGCTGCGTCTGGTCATCAACCAGCCGTTCGACGTCGCCGATCGCCGCGGCCAGTATGACGTGGTCGCGACCGTGGTCGGGGGCGGTCTTTCGGGCCAGGCCGGAGCGGTCAAGCACGGCATCGCGCAAGCGCTGACCCGCTACGAGCCGGCGCTCCGCGCCGCGGTCAAGCTGGCCGGCTTCCTGACCCGCGACAGCCGCGCGGTCGAGCGCAAGAAGTACGGCCGCGCCAAGGCCCGCCGCAGCTTCCAGTTCAGCAAGCGGTAAAGAGAAAAGCCCACCCCGGCGCTATCGCGCCTCCCCGCCCTGGAAGGGAGGGGCTGGGGGTGGGTCGATTCAAACTCAGGGCGGTCTGGACGATCCGGGCCGCCCCTCCTTTTTGCCTTTCCTACTGCCCCTCACTTGTGTTCCACTGCGATCATGAACGCAGGCCTGCACGCAGGTTCGATCGTGGCCCTCCGCAGCCCCTTAAGTTCACGAAAAATGGCGCCTCACCATGAGAAATTAGTGAAGTTAAGGGCGCCCCGTTGCCGTCGAGGGGGACCCGACGCGCGACCTCTCGGCGCTCCGCCGGGCCCGTCTGGTGATGAAGGGCGGGACGGTCGTCCGCGAACCCTAGGCGATCAGCGCCTCCGCCCGGTCGAGCACCTTCGAGAAGCTGTCGACGATCAGCCGGTAGGGCTCCGCCGTCGCCATGTCGAGGCCGCCTTTCCTGAGCAGGTTGTAGCCGTAATCGGAGCCCCCCGCACGAAGCACGCTCAAGTAGCGATCCCGGTCGGCCGCCGTCCCGTGCATCACCTTCTGGGCGAAGAAGTTCGCCGCCGTGATCGAGGTGGCGTACTGCCAGACGTAGAAGCCGAAGTAGAAGTGCTGGATGTACATCCATTCGGCGCTGTACACCGGCTCGATGATCACCTTCGGCCCGTGGTAGCGCTTTAAAAGGTCGATATAGAGCGCGGACATCTTCTCGCCCGACAGCGCCTCGCCCTTGTTCGCGAGGTCGTTGATGGCCAGCTGGAACTCCGCGAACATCGACTGGCGGAAGAAAGTCCCTCGGTAATTCTCCATGATCTGGCCGAGGTAGAAGAGCTTCTCCTCCTTCGTCTTCGCCCGCTCGACCATCATGTTCGCGAGCAGCAGCTCGTTGGCGGTCGAGGCGACTTCCGCGGTGAACGTCGGATAGCTGGATAGCTCGTAGGGCTGGGCCGCGTTGGCGAGCAGGCTGTGCATCGCGTGGCCCCACTCGTGGGCGTAGGTCGACAGCCCGTCATATTTGTCGCTGAGGTTGAGCAGCAGGTACGGGTGCACGTCATAGGCGCCGGGCTGCATGTAGGCGCCCGACGCTTTTCCCTGGCGCGGGAACGGGTCCATCCAGCGTTTCGAGCTCGCGTCGGAGAAAAGCCGGACATAATCCGGCCCGAGCGGCTCGACCGCGTCGATCGTCAGCTGGCGCATCTCGGCGAGGCTGTAGCGGCGGTCCGACTTCACCAGCGGCGGATAGATGTCCCAATAGCCCATGTCCGGGAGGCCGAGCATCCGCCGGCGAAGCTCGAAATAGCGATGGAGGACGGGCAGCCCCCGGTTGGTCTCGGCGATCAGCGAGCGATAGACGGCCTCGGGCAGGTTGCTCCCGTCGAGCGCCGCCTGGAGCGCGCTGTCATATTTGCGCGCCTTGGCCTGGAACTTGTCGCCGCTCACCTTCGCCGCGAGGGCCGTCCCGAGCGAATTCTCGAACGCCTTGTAGCTCGCCCAGAACTTGTCGAAGACCTGCTTGCGGTCCGCTCGGTTGAGGGCGCCGCGGGCGAGCGTATAGCCCTGGTCGTCGAGCCGGATTTCCTTGCCGTCGCTGAGCTTGACGGTGGGGCGCGGGATGTCGGAGGCGGCAAGCTGGTCGCGGATGTCGCCCGGACCCGCGAGCGGAGTCCCGGCCGACGCGAGCAGTTCCTCCTCGTCGGGCGAAAGCGTGTGGGCCGCGGTGCGCAGGGTGTCGCGCAGGTAAAAGGCGAACTTGTCGAGCGCGCGATCCGACGAGATGAAGGCATTGACCCTCGCCGCCCCGAGCGCGACGATCTCCGGATTGGCCCAGGCCGTCGCCTCGCCGAGCGCGGTGAACACGTCCTGCGCCTGCTGCTTGCGCTCCTGGTTGACCGAGACGCGGAGGTCCTCGTCGGCCTTCAGCGACGCATAAGTGTAAAGCCGGGAGGTCCGCTTGTTGAGATCCGACCCGGCCTCCAGGGCGGCAAGCATCGCGGCGGCGCTTTTGCCCAGCGTGCCCTTGAAGCTCTTTATCGCCGGAATGGCCTTGAGGATCGCCTGCCGCTCGGTCTCCCAGGCGGCATCGCTCGGATAAAGGTCGGTGAGGTTCCACGCGGCGGCCGGCGTCGCGGCGGCCGCGGCGGCCTGGGCGAACGCGGCGGACACTGGCAATGCGGTTGAGGCAGCCGTTACTGCTGCGCCCGAAACCAAAAGCTCACGACGTGACAGATCGAGCATCGGCGAATCCCCTCCCGTTGGAGGGGCCGATTGGCACGCTATTGCTGTTTTCGCCAGAGCCTGATCGACGAACGGCCGAGCAGGTCGGTCAAAGGTTGACCGCCGCCATTCCACGCTCGTGGTAGCGCTCCCCCGCCGCCTTGCCGGGCGGGAGGATCGAGTCGAGCCGCGTCAGATCATCTTGCGTGAGCGTCACTTCGAGCGCTCCGATATTCTCGTCGAGATAGCGCACGCGCTTCGTTCCCGGGATCGGGACGATGTCCTCACCCTCGGCGAGCACCCAGGCGAGCGCGAGCTGCGCAGTCGTGCAGCCCTTGACCTTCGCCATTTGCTCAACCTCGCGGACGAGCTGGATGTTCTTCTCGAAATTCTCGCCCGTGAAGCGCGGGTGGAATCGGCGGAAATCGTCCTCGGGGAAATCCTCGGACGACGTGATCTGGCCGGTCAGGAAGCCGCGGCCGAGCGGCGAATAAGCGACGTAACCGATGCCGAGCTCGCGCACCGTCGGGATGACCTCGGCTTCCGCGTCCCGACTCCACAGCGACAGCTCGGTCTGGACGGCGGTGATCGGGGATGTCGCATGGGCGGCCCGGATCGTCCGGGGCGCCGCTTCCGAAAGGCCGAGGAATCGGATCTTCCCTTCGTCCTTGAGGCGGGCCATCGCCCCGACCGTGTCCTCGATCGGAACCTTCAGATCGACGCGATGCTGATAATAGAGGTCGATCACCTCGGCCCCCAGGCGCCGGAGGCTCGCTTCGCAGGCCGAGCGCACATATTCCGGGTCGCCGCGAACGCCGAGAAACTCGCCGCCCTTCCCGCGCACGTTCCCGAACTTGGTCGCGAGGAACACCTTGTCGCGCCGGCCCTTGATCGCTCGCCCGACCAGCTCCTCGTTCTTACCGACGCCATACATGTCGGCGGTGTCGAGGAAGGTTACTCCGCGGTCGATTGCGTGATGGATGGTCGCGATCGATTCCGTCTCGCTGCCAGAGCCGTAGAATTCGCTCATGCCCATGCAGCCGAGGCCGATCGCCGAGACTTGCGGGCCGTTCCTGCCGAGATGCCGGGTTCCGATCTTGTGCATGGGCTTCTCCTTTTCAGCCGCCGAGACGCCGGCGCGCTTCATCCGCCTCAAATGGGATCGCAATACGCTTGTGGCGACTGGCATGGCCGGAAACGATCGACACTTCGGAACGGCTCACCCCGAGCGCCCCGGCGAGCAGCTTCACGACCGCCGCGTTCGCGGCGCCGTCGGTCGGCGCTTCGGCAACGCGCACCTCGAGCTCCTCGCGCCCGTCGGCCGCCGCCCGCCAGCCGCCGATGCCGGGCTTCGCCGAGCGCGGGATGACGCGGATGGCGAGCTGGCGACTCAATCCATCGCCACATGCCGCGGCGCGCCCGTGCCGACCCGGTTGCCGCGCCGCATCAGCAGCAGCAGCGGCAGGACGACGAAGCTCACCAGCATCATCAGCTTGAAGTCGTCGAGATAGGCTATGAACAGGGCCTGCCTCGTGACCTCGGCGTTGATGTAGGCGAGCGCGGCCGGCCCCGCGACCGGAGCGATTGTCTGGAGGATCTCAGGGTTCGCGGTCGGCAGCGTCTGCTGGGTGATGTTCTGCGCGAGGTCGGCGTGGCTGACCTGGGTCATGCGCACCAGCTGCGTGCCCACGACCGAAATGCCGATCGAGCCGCCGATGTTGCGCGACAGGTTGAGCAGCGCCGCGCCGGTGGTCCGCAGCCGCGTTGCCAGAGTCTCGAATGCGAGCGTTTGCAGCGGCACGAAGATGAGCCCGAGCCCAAGTCCCTGGACGACGCCGCTGACGATCACCGGCCGAGCCGGCTGGTCGATCGCGAAGCCGGTCATCATGTGCAGCGAATAGCCCATCAGGACGACGCCGATGCCCACCAGCAGCCGGGAATCGACCTTGCCGATCAGCCGTCCGGCCAGAAGCATCGAGATCAGCGTCCCGAACCCGCGCGGCGCGGTCAGAAAGCCCGACTGAAGCACCGAATAACCGTAGAGTGTCTGAAGCAACGGCGGGAGCAGCGCGAGCCCGGCGAGCAGCAGCACGCCCGTCACCGCCATGAACAGCAGGCTGGTCGCGAAATTGCGGTCGGTGAACATGGCCCGTTCGAACAGCGGCTGCCTTGCGGTGAACATGTGGACGACGAACATCCACCCGGCGGCGATTGCCAGGCCCGCCTCCACGATCGTCTCCCAGCTCGAGAACCAATCGTTCTGCTCGCCGCGGTCGAGAAACATCTGCAGCGCCCCCAGCGCGATGCCGAGGAGCGCGAAACCGAACAGGTCGAACTTGCGCTCGTTGGTCTCGGTCTTGGGCATGAAGCGCAGCATCAGCAGCGCGCAGATGATTCCGACGGGCAGATTGACCAGGAACACCCAGCGCCAGTTGTAATTGTCGGTCAGCCAGCCGCCGAGCACCGGGCCGAGGATCGGCCCGATCATCACTCCGCCCCCGAACAGAGCCATCGCCTGGCCGTGCCTCTCCCTGGGGTTGATGTCGAACAGGGTCGCCTGGGCGAGCGGGACGATGAAGGCGCCGCCGACGCCCTGCAGCGCCCGGAACAGCACGATCTCGCCGAGCGAGGTGGCCGTGGCGCAGAGCATGGAGGCGATCGTGAACACGACGACCGAGATCAGCAGCAGCCGTTTCCTGCCGACCTTGTCGGCGAGCCAGCCGCTGATCGGCAAAGCGATGGCGGACGCAACGATATAGCTGGTCAGCACCCAGTTGATCTGGTCTTGCGTCGCGCCGAGGCTCGCCTGCATGTGCGGCAGGGCGACATTGGCGATGGTCGTGTCGAGCACCTGCAGGAGCACGGCCATCATCACCCCGATGGTGACGATCAGCCGCTCGCCGGTCGGCAGCGGGTGCGGTACGGCATCGGGCGCGCTGGCCATCTTAGGGGTCTCGTCGCTCGACTATTTCTCGTTGAAATAGACCGTCGAGGTCACCGACAGGCCGGCGATCATCGGCTTTGACGGCCGGCCGTCGAACGCGATCCGCACCGGCACGCGCTGGGTGACCTTGACCCAATTGCCGTTGGCGTTCTGCGCCGGAAGCAGCGAGAATTCGCCCCCGGTGCCCGCGCCGATGCTCGCGACATGCGCGTCGAAGGTCTGCCCGGGATAGGCGTCGACCTCGATCTTCGCCTTCTGGCCCGGAACCATCCGGCCGACGTCCTTCTCCTTGAAGTTCGCCTCGACCCAGGCACCCCGGCTGTGGACCAGCGACATCATTCCGAGACCGGTCACGGCCATCTGGCCGACCTGGAGGTTGTCGGCATTCTCGATGACCCCGTCCATCGGCGCGCGGACGTCGGTGCGCTCGAGGTCGAGCCGCGCCTTGTCGACCGCGGCCTGGGCCTGGGCGATCTGGGGCTGCTCGCCGGGGGCGACCGCCGCGTGCGCATTCGCCGCGCGGGCGTGCGCGTCGGCGAGATCCTGCTCCGCAGTGCGCACCTCGTTCAAGGCGTCGTCATAGTCGGACCGCGTGGTAAATCCCTGCTTCAGCAGGGCCTGCTGGCGTGCGAACGCATTGCGCTTGATCTGGAGGTTCGCCTTCTCGCCCACGATATCCGCGCCCGTGCCGGCGGCCTGCGTACGCAGCTGCGTCGTCTGCAGCCGCGCCGCAGCAAGCTGCGCCTCGGCCTGTTCGAGCGCGACCCGGTAGGTCCGCGGGTCGATGCGGAACAAAAGGTCGCCGCGCCTCACCCGGGCGCCGTCGCGGACGAACACCTGCACGACCTGCCCGGTCACCTGAGGGCTGACCGAGACGATGTCCTGCTTCACCTGCGCGTCGTCGGTCGAGACGCTGCCGCCGCTCGTCAGCCAGTAATAGCCTCCGCCAATCAGCAAGAGGGCGGGAACGATCAACATCAGGACCGTGCGAAGCAAGCCCTTGTTGGCCGGCAGCTTGACCTTCCTCCTGACCCTCGGCGCCTTGTCGGCGTCCGTTCCGGTCATGGGTTCGGTTGCCATCTCGTTCATTGATTCGCCGCCCTTTTGATCGCTTTGCACTGGCACTGGCCGGCGTTTTCGCGCGCCTTCGCCAGAACCTGCCTGGCCGTTTCGATGTCCTTGGGGTCGATGCCGGCAAACACCTGCTCGACGAGATCGGCGCCGACGGCCCGCAATTTTCCGACGAGCGGTTGCGCCGTTTCGGTGACATGCAGCCGCCACGCGCGCCGGTCCTCGGGATCGCGCGCCCGCTCGACCAGCCCCGCCTCCTCGAGCCGGTCGACGATTCGGGACAGCGTGATCGGCTCGAGGTCGAGCATGTCGGCGAGCTCGACCTGCCGCAGGCCGGGCTTGCGCGTCAGCTTGAACAGCACTTTCCACTGCGCGCGCGTGACTCCGAGGCCGACCGCCATCCGGTCGAACGCCTTGCGCAAAGCATGCGCCGTCTCGCCGATTTCGAATGGGAGAGTTTCCATGGCGCGGATATAGTAAGCGTGCTTATATTAAGCAACGCGTAAAAAGCCCGCGCGGTCCTGCGTTACGGAGATTTCATTCGGCGCGTTGACGCGTCCGACGGGCGAACCTAACTCAAGGCCGCGTCAGGCGCGGGTATGATGTAATGGTAGCCTGTCAGCTTCCCAAGCTGAACGCACGGGTTCGATTCCCGTTACCCGCTCCAATTTCGAAGCTGCCCCCGGCAGCTCACGAAATTCGAGCGCGCCGAACGCAAGTGAGGCGGCGACAGCCTATCTAAATCCCGCCCTCGAACGGCTCGTAGCCGGCCTCCTTGAGGCGCTCCGAAAGCGCTTCGCCGCACTCGCGCGCCAGCTCGCCGTCCTCCGACCGGATCACGAAGTTCGCCCCGTAGCCGCCGTCCTTGAAGAAGGGATAGCTCCCGATCGCGACCCCCGGATGCGCCTCCTCGGTTTCGCGGAGCAGGTCCGCGACTTCGCTTTCCGCGGCGCGCGCCCCGACGGTCACCGACACGATCGGCCGCCCGCCCTCGAGCTTGCCCGTCAAGGCTTCGAGGATCGACGCGGCGATGTGCGGCACTCCGGCAAGGACATAGACATTGCCGATCTTCACGCCCGGCGCTCCGGAAGCGGGGTTG
>DASURT010000095.1:0-2087 GCA_036375515.1 Sphingomicrobium sp. | reverse complement strand
GCTGTGCCTCCAGCTCGTGCCGCCACAGGCGCGCATCGAGCGGTTCGGGATTGGCGAGCAGCGCTTCGAATGCTTCGGAACCGCCGGAGCGCACGACGTCGTCCGGGTCCTGGCCCGCGGGAAGCTCGACGAAGCGCATGGTTCGATCAGGACGGATGTGGGGCAAGGCGCGCGTGGCGGCGCGGACAGCGGCCTTGCGGCCTGCACTATCGCCGTCGAAGCAGAGGATGGGCGATGGGTCGAGGCGCCACATGCGCTCGAGCTGCGCTTCGGTGACCGCCGTGCCGTTGGGGGCGACGGCCTCGGCGATGCCGGCGCGGTCGAGGGCGATGACGTCCATGTATCCCTCGACGACGATCAGGCGTTTGGCGGCACGGCTCGCCGGGGAGGCGCGGTCGATGTTGTAGAGCGTGCGGCCCTTGTCGAAGAGCGGCGTGTCGGGGGAATTCAGATATTTGGGCTCGCCGGGCCCGAGAATTCGGCCGCCGAACGCGATCACCCGGCCGCGCGCGTCGCGGATGGGGATCATCAGGCGGCCGCGGAAGCGGTCGTAGGTGCCCGCGTTGGTTGGGGGACAGTCCCCGTCCGGGGACTGTCCCCGTGGGTCGATCAACATGCCGGTTTCGATGAGCTTGTTCTCGTCGAGGTGCCCGAGCGAGCGCTTGAGCGCGTTTCGGCTGTCGGGCGCGAAGCCGATGCCGAAGCGCTGGACCGTTTCCGCGTCGATTCCGCGGCGGCTCAGATATTCTCGGGCTTCGGCGCCGGCGAGGCCGTTCAGCTGCTCCGTGTACCAGGCGGCGACCGACGCCATGACGTCAGACAGCGACGCGGCGCGATCGGCGCGCTCCTTCGCCTTGGGGTCGGGGGCGGGGACTTCCATGCCCGCCTTGGCCGCGAGCTCCTTCACCGCGTCCATGAAGGGCATTCCGCGGTGGTCGGTCAGGAAGCGGATCGCGTCGCCGTGCGCCCCGCAGCCGAAGCAATGGTAGAAGCCCTTGTCGTCGTTGACGGTAAAGCTCGGCGTCTTCTCGTTGTGGAAGGGGCAGCAGGCTTTCCACTCGCGCCCGGCGCGGATCAGCTTCACCGACGGCGCGATGATGCCCGACAGCGTCGTTCGCGCGCGCAATTCATCGAGCCAGGCGGTGGAGAGGGTCATATCCGGACAGGAACCAGTCGCACCCGACTCGCGCTCCCGCAAGCGCGGGAGGCCAAGTTATCCACAGGTCAGCCGTCCGCCGATAGGCAGAGGCGCGAATTTGAGGTAGACTGTTTCGGTTCCGATACGGGGCGGCGGAAGATCGCCGGTCGGGATGACAAAGGGAGGGGAACTATGTTGATGAAAGTCGGCGGGCTTGCCCGCGCTCTCTACATAATACTCGCACTGGTCGCGGGCTTCGTTGCCCTCGGCACCATGGACGTCGCGTTGGCACTGGTCGTTCTTGGCCTGATCGCCGGCGTTTCACTGCCCGACGACCGCATGGTCCTTGCCGCGGTCGCGATCATCGCTCTGCCGATCGTCGGCACGGCGCTGACCCACATCCCGGCGATCGGCGCCCAGCTCAATGCCGTGACGCTGAATCTCCAGATGGCGATGGCCGGCTCGGTCGCGACCGCCATGGCCATGCGTCTCTATCGCCTGACACTGGACGGCATCATGGGACTGGCCGGCGGCGGCGCCGGCGGTACGACAGCCGCAGCCGCAAGATAGCGCTTAATTTCGACAGCTTAGGCTCCGCCGCTCATCGCGGCGGGGCCTTTTTCATGCCCACCCCCAACCCCTCCCGCAAGCGGGAGGGGAGTTAGCTGAGCGCGGCCTTCACCAGGCTGGATGCCCGCGCGGGCTCGATGCTCGCGCCGAGACGCTCTTTCACCAGCGCCATCACGCGGCCCATGTCCTTCATTGAGGACGCGCCGGTCTCCGCGACGATCTCGCGGATCTTCGCCTCGGCCTCGGCCTCGCTTAGCTGCTTCGGCAGGAAGCGCTCGATGACGGCAATCTCGCCTTCTTCGAGGGCTGCGCGGTCCTCGCGGCCGCCCTTGCGGTAGAGTTCGGCCGATTCGCGGCGCTGCTTGATCATTTTCTGCAG
>DASURT010000094.1:0-2170 GCA_036375515.1 Sphingomicrobium sp. | reverse complement strand
TACAGTCCAATTCTCGCGCCGGTCGTGGCGCTGGTCGCATGGTCGCTCGTGATGCAGGCGTGGATGTACGCGACCCGCTTCGGATCGATGAGCCGCGCCGGCATCAGCCTTCGCGGCCGCCGCGGTACTCGCGGCAATGCGCTCGAGGGCGTGATCCCCGACGAGACGAACTGGAAAGCTCACAATTACAATCACTTGATGGAGCAGCCGACGATCTTCTATGCGATCGCGCTGACCCTCGCGCTGATGGATTTCGGCGGCGGCATCAATCACTGGCTTGCCTGGGGCTACGTCGGCTTGCGTATCGTCCACAGCCTGGTGCAGGCCACCGTGAACATCGTGACGGTGCGGTTCACCCTGTTTACGCTCGCAAGCCTGTGCCTGCTGGGGCTGACGGTGCACGCGGGCGTGCGCATCCTCCACGACTGCGGGCTTCTCTCCTTCTAGCGCGAGAAGCAGGCGGCGAGCTCGACGTGAGTCGACCAGCGGAACTGGCCAACCGGCCTCGTCCAGTCTAGCCTGTAGCCACCGTCGGCGAGGATCCGGGCATCTCGCCCGAAGGTCGCCGGATTGCAGCTCACATAGGCGATCCGCCGCACCGCCGAGGCGGCGAGCCCCCTCGCCTGCTCCTCCGCGCCCGCGCGCGGCGGATCGAGGATCACCGCGTCAAAACGCTCCAGTTCCTCCGCGTCGAGAAGCCGGCGGTAGAGGTCGCGGTGCTCGACCTCCAAGGCCGGGCCGGCGCGTTTCAGGGCCGCGGCGGCATCGCGGGACGCCTCCGCGGCATAGGCGGCGCGCACAGCGAGAGCGAAAGTGCCGAGCCCGGCAAACAGGTCGGCGATTCGGTTGGAGCCCGATGTCATCTCGCGAACGGCTTCGACCAGCGCGGCCTCGCCGTCGGCCGTGGCCTGCAGAAACCCGCCGACCGGGAAGCTCACAGGAACGCCCGACAGGGCCACCGTCGCGGGTTCGGGCTCGTACACCGTCTCGGGACCGAGTCCCTGGTCGATTGCGAGCCGTGCGAGCCTTCTTTCAGTCGCGAACGCGGTCAGCGCCTCGATCGCCGGCAGCCCTTCCGCCTCAATGCCCTTCAGCAACAGGTCCGCGCCGGAGTCGATCAGCGTCAGCTGAATCTCGGCCACCCGCCTGGCCGGCAGAAGGAGGGCGAGCAAGTCTCGCAGGGGAGCGACGAGCGCGAACAACTCGGGCCGAAGGACATGGCACTCGCGCATGTCGACGATCTGCGTGGAGCGCGCCGCGTTGAAGCCGATGACCACGCCCTGCCCGGTCCTCAGCGCGCGCAGGGCCGCCCGGCGCCGGCTGTTCGGCGGCGACAGGTACGGCTCGCGGATCTCGGTCCTGAGCCCGTGCTGGCCAAGCGCTCCCGACACCCGGTCCTCGAGGTATGCGCGATAGGCCTCATCGGTCACGTGCTGCAGCTGGCAGCCGCCGCACTCCGGGAAGTGCCGGCAAGGCGGCTGCTGGTGGTTGGGCCCCGGCTCGACGGTGCCGTTATCGGCAAGCAGGTCGCCCGGAGCGGCCAGCGCCGCATAACGCCCGCTCGCCGTGACACCGTCGCCCCGCGCGGCAATCCGGACGACTGTTTCAGCCATCCAGAAGCGTAAGCGCCTTCGGGACAGCCAGGGCCAGATCGTCGGCGATCATGCGCGGCCCGGCGATCTCGGCGGCCCGGCCGTGCAGCCAGACCGCGGCGCACGCGGCTTCGAACGGCTCAAGCCCGCGCGCCCGCATCGCCGCTGTAATCCCCGCGAGCACATCTCCGGTCCCCGCCGTCGCGAGCCACGCGGGCGCCGGCGGAGCGAACGCCAGCCGCCCGTCGGGGGCGGCGACGAGCGTGTCCGGCCCCTTGTAGATCACCACCGACCGCGAGCGGCGCGCCGCCTCGAGTGCCCGCTCCGGCTTGGTCCCTGCGATCTCGCCGAACAGCTCCTCGAACTCGCCCTCGTGCGGGGTGAGGATCGCGTCGAGGCCGTGAAGGCGCGCGGGATCATCCAGCAGGCCGAACACATCGCCGTCGAGAACGAGCGGCCGGCCCGAGGAGAGCGCCGCTTCAAGCAGGTCCACGCGTTCCCCGCCGAGACCCGGCCCGACCAGGAGAGCGCCGATACGGGGATCGTCCAGGCCGCCCTCCTGGCCCTGGAGGACCGAG
>DASURT010000093.1:0-2325 GCA_036375515.1 Sphingomicrobium sp. | reverse complement strand
GTGGTGGACCGGGTGAAGCTCGAGGTCAGCCGATTCAACGGCCGCGAGCCCGACCAGCACCGCTGGAACATCGAGACCGCGCCGCTCGATTCGACGTCGGTGCGCGTCTCGTGGAACCCGACAGCCGAGCTCGCCCTCCAGGGCAGCTGGGGCCATTTCACCGACGCCGAACAACTCGAGCCGGGGGTCGACCAGAAGCGCTGGTCGGCGAGCGCGCTCTACGCGCGAGAGATCGCTCCGGGCTGGAAGTTCGCGGCGACGCTCGCCTGGGGCCGCAAGACCATCGAGCATCATAAGGACGATGCTTATGTCGCCGAGGCCTCGCTCAAGCATCGCGGCTGGACCGTCTTCGGCCGCGGCGAGATCACCGAGAACCGCGAGCTGGTCGAGAACCCGGAAGAGCACGGGCCGGCATTCCGCGTCGGGAAGGTCTCGCTCGGCGCGGTCAGGGACTTCCGGATCGCCAGGAATTTGTCGTTCGGTGCGGGCGGCCTGCTCGCGGTCAATTTCGTTCCGGACGGGCTCGCTCCGCTCTATGACGGGGACAACCCGGTCGGGGCGATGGGCTTCTTGCGGCTGAAGCTGGATTGAGGGGGACGGAAATGAAGCGTGGACTGCTTGCGACTGCCGCTTTTGCGCTGGCCCTGGGTTCGGCGGCCGGCGCCGCGCCAATCGCCGATGCGGCGGCCGTCGTCGACGCTTTCCATTCGGCGCTTGCGAAAGGCGACACCAGGGCGGCCGCAGCCCTGCTCGCGGACGATGCCCTCATCTTCGAGGGCGGCGGGGCCGAGCGCGGCAAGGCGGAATATGCGGCCCATCATCTGGGTGCCGACGCGGCCTTTTCCCAGGCGGTGCGCTCGGTGACCACGCGGCGCTCGGGCGACTCCGCGGGAGACATCGCCTGGGTCGCGAGCGAGGGTCGCATGACCGGAAGCTACAAGGGCAGGGCGATCGACCAGCGCACCACCGAAACCATGGTCCTCAGGAAGACGGGCGAGGGCTGGAGGATCGTGCACATCCACTGGTCGTCGCGCGATTGACTAGGGCGCGCTCAGCCCACATATGGCCGCCTCACCTCAAAGGTGTGGCCCCTTCGTCTAGCGGTCCAGGACGTCGCCCTCTCACGGCGAAAACACGGGTTCGAGTCCCGTAGGGGTCACCATCCGCTCCAGCCAATTCTCGATGATCGCCGCAATGCGCGGCGCCGTGCGCCCGTCGCCGTAGGGGAACGTCCGGCGCGACATTGCCGCAAGGGCCGGTGGATCATTGAGCAGGCGACTGACTTCCTCGACGATACGATCCTTGCTCGTTCCGACGAGCCGGGCGTTGCCGGTTGCCAGGCCTTCCGGTCGCTCGGTCTTGTCGCGAAGCACGAGGAGAGGGGTGCCGAGTGCCGGCGCCTCCTCCTGGACCCCGCCGGAATCGGTGAGGACGAGGTCGCAGCCCCGAATCCGCCGGACAAGCTCGCGATGACCGCACGGCGGCACAAGCGCGATGTTGGCCTCCCCTTCGAGAAGCGCCCGCATGCTCGCGGCCACGTGGGCGTTCGGATGAAGAACGGCGTCGATGCGCGCCGAGCCGCCACGCGCAATTTCCACGAGTGCGGCTGCGATCGATTCGAGACCTTTGCCCCAGCTTTCGCGCCGGTGACAGGTAACGAGAAGGCGCGGAATGCCCCCTTCCCGAGGCGATTGCGGAGGCAGCCCGGACTCGACGGTCAGAAGCGCGTCGATCCCGCTGTTGCCGGTCACGTGGATCTCGCCCGGAACCTGCTCGTCGCGCAGGTTGCGCGCCGCGAGCTCGGTCGGCGCGAACAGCAAGTCGGCCTCGGCGTCGATCGCGGTGCGATACTCCTCCTCGGGCCAGGGCAGGCCTGGGTCATGCGTTCGAAGCCCTGCTTCGACATGGGCCACGCTGACGCCGGCAGTGAAGCCTGCGAGCGCTCCACCGAGACTGCTCGACGTATCGCCCTGGACGACGAGCAGGTCGGGAGGCGCGCGAAGCAGCGGAAGAAGCGCCGCGGTGACGTTCCGCACGTGGGAGTGCGGATTCTCCTGCCCGGGACAGTCGAGGAAGAGCCGGCGATAATCGTCAAGCGCGAAGTCGCCGGGATCGATCGCTTGCTGCCCGGTGAAAATCAGCGACGAGTCGACGCCCCGCGCCCGGAGCGCGGATGCCACGGGTGAAAGCTTGATGGCTTCGGGCCTGGTCCCGATGACCAGCCAAATGTCGGCGGACAGCCTTCCTCCTAGCTCGGCAGGAGCAATGTGCCTCCGCTACGGATGAAGCTCAACGAAAATTGTCGGCGTAGGCCTGGATATTCAG
>DASURT010000092.1:0-15259 GCA_036375515.1 Sphingomicrobium sp. | reverse complement strand
CTCGCCGTCCCGGAAATCCAGCTCGCCGTTGTCGTCGGTTCCGGCGAAATAGTTCCGGAGCACCTCGGCGATCGGACCGGACTTCAGGCAATCCGCTTCGTTCCAGTCCGACGCGGTGCAGGTCGACGTGCGAACCATCTGTGAAAAGCGGCTGTTGTGCGCGGTGACCGTCAACGACCCGTCAGGGCCCCCCTGGATGATCGCGGCGGCGATCGGCAGCGCCCCGAGCAAGCCGGTGTCGTCCGCCGTCACGAGGTGCGGTTTCACGATCGGATTGTCCGCCCGCCGCTCCCCCCCTGGAGCCGGCGCACGGTTCGCTGCAGCCTGCATCGGGCGCGCCTATGACGCGCAAACGGTTAATTCGGAGTGTCCGTGGCTTCCAAACGAAACTGCTTAACGAGGCCGGGTTCATCCAAAGCGATTGCTCCGCGGGAAGCCGATCGGCGGCATCCGACCCGCGGCGCCGCGGGCGGCCCGCCACGGTGTCATGTCCGTCTCGGTCCGGACGCGACCGCTTTCTCCGCCGAGCGCCCAGCTCAATCCGTCCGACAACCGCAAGGCCGTCGCGTCGGCGAGGCCGCCGTCGCGATAGCGCTGGAGCGTGACACCCTGGCCCCGCGCCAGGTCCGGAAGCTCGGACAAGGGGAACACGACCATCTTGCGGTTCTCGCCGATCACCGCCACCGCGTCGGCGCCGTCGGGAATGGGCCGGACCACCGCGACCCGCGCTCCCGTCCTCAGGTTGACGACCTGCTTGCCCTTGCGGGTTTCGGCGGCGACACCTTCGGCGCCGGTCACGAACCCCTTCCCGTCCGACGAGGCCACCAGCAGCTTCGCTTCCGGCCGGATCACCAGCAGCTGGACGATCTCCACCTCGGCGTCGAGGTCGATGAACAGCCGCACCGGCTCCCCGAAGCCGCGGGCGCTCGGAAGCTTGTCGCCGGCGAGCGTGTAAGCCCGGCCGTTCGACGCGAACAGCGCGAGGCGGTCGGTGGTCTGCGCGTGGAAATGGATGAACGGCCCGTCGCCCTCGCGCCACTTGAGGTCCGCGACCTCGTCGAGCGCGACATGGCCCTTCATCGCGCGGATCCAGCCGCGCGATGAAAGGATGACGGTGATCGGCTCCTTTTCGATCATCGCCGACCAGTCGATGTCGCGCGCGACGCCAGCCTGCTCGATCCGGGTCCGCCGGTCGTCGCCGAACCTGGCCTTCAGCGTTGCGAGGTCCCGCTTCAGCCGGGTGCGCTGCCGGCCCGGGCTCTCGACCAGCTTCAGGAGGTCCTCGCGCTCCTTCGACAGGGCTTCCCGCTCGCGGCCGATCTCCAGCTCCTCGAGCTTGCGCAGCGACCGGAGCCGCATGTTGAGGATCGCCTCGGCCTGACGGTCCGAAAGCGAGAATTTGGCCATCAGCACCGGCTTGGGCTCATCCTCGCCGCGGATGATCGCGATCACCCGGTCGAGGTTGAGGAACGCGACCAGGAAGCCGTCGAGCAGCTCGAGGCGCTCGTCGATCTTGCCGATCCTCACCTGGCTTCGCCGCACCAGCACGTCGAGCTGGAAGGCCAGCCAGGCAAGCAGAGCCTCCTTGAGGCTCATCACTCCGGGCGTCCGGCTTGCATCGAGGACGTTGAGGTTGAGCGGGAAACGGATCTCGAGATCGGTGAGCCGGTAGAGGCTTTCGAGCAGCAGCTCGGGGTCGACGGTGCGCGCGCGGGGCTCGAGGATGAGGCGCAGCGCCTCGTCGCTCTCGTCCTTCACGTCGGCAAGGATCGGCAGCTTCTTGTCGACGATCAGGGCCGCGATCTGCTCGATGAGCTTCGCCTTGGGCACGCCGTAGGGGATTTCGCTGACGAGCAGGTGCCAGCCGCCGCCTTTCTCGCGCTCGACGTCGATCCTTGCCCGGAGACGGAATGCGCCCCGGCCGCTCACGTAAGCGCGGGCGATGGTGTCCTCGTCGTCGACCAGCACCCCGCCGGTCGGAAAGTCGGGCCCCTTCACCCATTGCATCAGCGCCCGGTCGTCGGCCTTGGGATTGTCGATGAGGTGCGCGGCGGCGTCGATCAGCTCGCCGGCGTTGTGCGGCGGGATCGATGTCGCCATCCCGACCGCGATGCCGCTGGCCCCGTTGGCGAGCAGGTTCGGGAAGAGCCCGGGAAAGACCTCGGGCTCCTCCTCTTCGCCGTTGTAGGTCGCCTTAAAATCGACCGTGCCCTCGTCGAGCCCGGCCATCAGCTGCATCGCGACCGCGGTCAGCCGCGCTTCGGTGTAGCGGTAGGCGGCCGCGTTATCGCCGTCGATGTTGCCGAAATTGCCCTGTCCGTCGACGAGCGGATAGCGAAGTGCGAAATCCTGCGCGAGGCGGACCATCGCGTCATAGACGCTCTGGTCGCCGTGCGGGTGGTACTTGCCGATGACGTCGCCGACGACCCGCGCCGACTTCTTGTACGCTCCGCCGGGGTCGAGGCGAAGCAGCCGCATCGCCCACAGCAGCCGGCGATGAACGGGCTTCAGGCCGTCGCGGACGTCGGGCAGCGATCGCGCCGTGATCGTCGATAGCGCATAGACCAGATAGCGTTCGGAAAGGGCCGCCTCGAACGGAGTTTCGATGACGGACGAAATATCGGGATCTGCCATGGCCGGTGCGTAGCAAGCGCGCGGCGCGGCTTCCACTGCTTCGGAACGCGCCCGGTGGAGCGGCGACCTAGTTCGGCGGCGGCTGGTCCTGCTTGTGCTTGCGCTCGCTCGATTTCACGTCGCCGTTCACCCCGGCGTCGTTGCCGCTGGTGACGCCGTCCGTGGGCCCGGCGTCGGAACTGGACGTGTCGACGACCCCGTCGCCGTTGTTGTTCTCGTCTTCCTCATCCCACAGCGTCGAGTCCGCGCCGCTGGTCACCCCGTCGAGCACGATGTCCGCGAACATATCCAGATCGAAAATCGCATCGTGCGGCACGTCGACCGGAGGCGGCGGCGGCCACGGGAAATTGATCACGATCGATGGCGGTGGCGGAGGAGGCGGAGGAGGCGGAGGAGGCGGCGGCGGCGGAGGAGGAGGCGGCGGAGGAGGCGGCGGCGGAGGCGGAGGAGGTGGCGGCGGCGGAGGTGGCGGCGGTGGCGGCGGTGGAGGCGGCGGCGGAGGCGGCGGAGGCGGTGGGTTGCCTACGTTGCCCTGGCTGCCGTCATTGCCGTTGTTGTTGCTGCACGGATTGCCGTTGCCCTTCGAGCACGGATCGCCCGGCGGCGTAATGTCCGTGCCTCCGTCGGTGCCCGAATCCGCACTCGCGGCGAGAACAATGGCGCCGCCGTCGAGGCGGGCTTCATTGGCGGACCCGAGCGAGCCGGCGGCGACGAGCAGCTCCGCAGCCTGCGTCGGTGAGGAAGGCTTGCCGTTGCCGAGTGCCGGCGACGCGATGTCGAAGGTTCCTTCATCGACGACGAGCGGCGCATTCGCGTTGGAGCCCCCGGCGCCATAGGCATTTCCGTTGGGCGGGCCTCCGGCGCTCTGATGCGGTGGGACGCTCTCCGCCGATCCGTTCGAATGGCCGCCCCCGTTCGAGTTCGCCGGCGACGATCCGGTCTGACCTGCCGCAACCCCGTTCGGGCTCGGTGGAGCCGCCGATCCGGCGGTGGCCGGCAAACCTGCATTGGGTGGCGGCCCGGCGTTCGGCGGAGGTCCCGCATTGGACGACGCGTTGGCCCAGGCGGGTGGGCCGGCGTGAGGCGGAGGCCCGGCGTTCGACGAGGCGTTGGCCCAGGCGGGTGGAGACGCAAGCGCGGGGCTCGTCGCGACGAGCGCGGCAAGGGAGCATGCGCACAGCAACGCGGCCGGCCCGGCCGCGCGAAATGCGCATCGATTATGCCCCAACTTGCCCAAAGGACGCCCCCTGCTATCCGGGACACGCAACTCGCTCCGTCAGCCGGAACGATGAAACCCCAACAGCGAATCGTTAACGCGCGCAACCCTTTCCGCTAACTATATGATAGTTAACGATAATTAACCATTGCTGTTAACCATGTTGCAAACCGGATTGAACGCGACTCGGACCATGGCGGGCCAGGTGAGGACGCGATCGGCCGCGGTCCCGGCGTGCGGCGAATGCTTGATTTCCGTCGCTAAATTGAGTTTGAACCAAGTTCTCTAGTCAGTAACTAGGGAATATAATCCTGACCTCGCCGCGCTGGTGTAGGGCGTTTCCGTTTGGCGCGGTCGCGGGGGCGGGTTCTGGCACGCTGCCCGCCCCCGCGCTGCGACTTCCAGTTCATTCGGCGGCGGTGGGCACGTCGTGGCCCCAGCCGCCGTCCCATTCCTCGAGCGCCGTGCGCATTTCGGCAAGCAGCCATTCCCGGAACCGCTTGATCTTCGGTACCAGCTTTCGCTCGCTCGGATAAACCAGCCAATAGGCCCATCCACGGGTGGAAATCCGATCGCGGAAAAGGATGGTGAGCCGCCCGCTCGCGACGTCCCCCTTCCACAAGAGGGGCGTCAAAAGCGCGAAGCCTTGCCCGGCCATGGCCGCATGGCCCTCGTTGGATTGGTTGTCGAGGCGGATGCCGGCCTTCCGAAAGATCGCCTCGTCGACAGGCACGTCGTTGTCGGCGAACCACTGTTGCCACCAATCATCGCTCGGACTGATTCGATTGAGGTGCGGCAGATCGCCGGGCTCTAGCTTGCGACCGAGCTTGCGCTCGGCTTCGACGATGCAGCCGGGGCTCGCCATCGGAGTGAAGGTCGACGCGAACAGCTCGTGCTGCTCGTGGCCTTCCCAGACGCTTCGACCCGCGCGGATCGCGACGTCGGCCTCGCCCGAGCGCAGGTCGATCACCTCATTGCTGGTGGTCATCCTGACCGCGAGGTCCGGATGCTCCATCTGAAAGGCGCCGAGACGCCACGCGAGCCAGGTGTTCGCGAACGTATGCGTCGTCGTGACCGTCAGCAGCGACTCGTCTTCCTGGCGGTGGCTCGCGAAGGCCGCCTCGATCGTATCGAACGCGGTCGAGAGCGACGGAAGCAGGCGGGCGCCGAGCCCGGTCAGCTTGACCCGCCCCTTCTCGCGCACGAACAGCGGCGCGCCCAGCCGTTCCTCGAGGCTCTTCACCTGATAGGACACGGCTGCCTGCGTCATCCCCAGCTCGGCTGCGGCGGCGGTGAAATTCTCGGTCCGCGCGGCGGCCTCGAACGCCCGGATCGCGGCGAGTGGAGGTAGGCGTCGCATCGGCGCGCTCCATAAGCTCGTTTTATGATCTCTGTCGAGCGTTTGATTGGCGGAACGACATCGGGTTTCGTACATAGGCTTCCAGCCGCCGGCGAGGTTTTCTGCCCCTCCCCTCCAGCCGCCCGCCGGCGGCAAAACTATAAGAAAGGAGACGCGCCATGACTTATGGCCTCAGTACCCGTGCGTTCATCGAAGACGGGCCCGCATCGCAAGTCATCCAGGCGCAGGCGCTGCGCTCGACCGCCAGGGTCTGGCGCGCTCTCGACCCGGACCGCCGGATCGCACTGATCGAGCGGGCGCTCAAGCCCGCGAACGATCTGATCGACGATTTTCCGATCGCGCTGTGATCGGACGAGAAACAGGAGATGGTCACCATGATGGATGAGATTTTCGACCGCGCGTACCAGGACGGCCGGGCCGATCTGAACGCCGGCCTTGACCGGGCTTTCACGAGGTTCGGCCATGCGATCGACAATGCGTTCCAGGTTCTCCAGCGCATTGAATACAACGAGCCCTGGGCACCCAGGTCAAGGCGCGCCCGGGCGAGGGCCCGCGCCCACTAGCTCCCCCCGCGAGGAGCGCGGACTAGCACGCACCGCGCTCCTCGCTTATATCGCGCGCTCCTTCCCATTGCCGTTGGAGTGAAGCGCGACCGTGTCCCGCCGCCGCCAGATTTATGAGGGCAAAGCCAAGATCCTCTACGAGGGTCCCGAGCCCGGCACCCTGATCCAGTATTTCAAGGACGACGCAACCGCGTTCAACGCGCAAAAGCGCGGGACGATCAACGGCAAGGGCGTGATCAACAACCGCATCTCCGAGCATATCTTCACGTCGCTTTCGGCGATCGGGGTGCCGACCCATTTCATCCGCCGCCTGAACATGCGCGAGCAGCTGATCCGCCAGGTCGAGATCATCCCGATCGAGGTGGTGGTGAGGAACGTCGCCGCGGGATCGCTGTCGAAGCGCCTCGGGATCGAGGAAGGCACCCAGCTGCCCCGCACGATCATCGAATATTATTACAAGGACGACGCGCTCGGCGACCCGATGATCGCCGACGAGCATATCGCCTGCTTCGGCTGGGCGACGCAGGACGAGATGAACGACATCGCC
The DNA here is from genome assembly GCA_036375515.1 of Sphingomicrobium sp. Classification (GTDB taxonomy): domain Bacteria; phylum Pseudomonadota; class Alphaproteobacteria; order Sphingomonadales; family Sphingomonadaceae; genus Sphingomicrobium. Next base: position 8,939 of record DASURT010000092.1, on the reverse strand, counting down.
GACATGGCGATCCGCGTGAACGACTTCCTCTCCGGCATGTTCGCGGCGATCGGCATCCGCCTGATCGACTTCAAACTGGAGTTCGGCCGCGTCTATGACGGCGACTACGCGCGCGTGATCCTGGCCGACGAGATCAGCCCCGACGGCTGCCGCCTGTGGGACATCAAGACCAACCAGAAGCTCGACAAGGACCGTTTCCGCCAGGACCTCGGCGGCGTCGAAGAGGCTTATCAGGAGGTCGCGCGCCGCCTCGGCCTGCTCCAGCCGGACGACGAATCCGCCGTCCTCGACTTCGACACTCACCGCAGAAAAAGAGGGAAGTAGGTTCCTCACGCGAAGACGCGTAGCCGCGGAGATCGCAGAGAGGATGGCGAACGCTCCGACCTCTCCGCGTCCTTCGCGCCTCCGCGTGAACCCATTAAGCTTCAATCACTTCGAAATGCGTGACCTCGGGCTCGAGCTCGAGCAGATAATCGGGATCGAAGTCGTAATATTTCGCCTTGGTGAGCTCGTCGCCCGCGAAGCGGCGGATGGCGTCCATGTCGGCCCATAAGCTCAACGTCTCGACGTGGACGATGTCGCCTTCGGTACGGTGGAAGCACCAGCTGTCGACGTGGCCGGGCGTCGAGCGATAGTCAGCCAGACCAACGTTCTTGGTCAGCTGTAGATATTCTTCGGCTTTCTCGGCCGGAACCCGGCCGTGCCAGCGTCGTGCGATCATCAGAACGTCCTCTTGCTAGACGTCCCCTCAGCCCGCATCTGCCGTAGCAATGAAGCGCGCCCGTGTCGTCACCCTGAATGCCGCGCTCGGGCCGCTTGACTATCGCGTGCCCGACGGTCTGCGCGTGGAGCCCGGCTCGATCGTCGTCGCGCCGCTGGGTCCGCGCCAGTTGCTTGGGGTTGCGTGGGAAGCGGATCGCCTACCCACCAATGAGGTTCCCGACGCGCGGCTGCGGCCGCTTGCCGGATTGCTCGACGTTCCGCCGATCGCGGCTCCGCTGCGGCGCCTGTGCGAATGGACCGCGGACTATTATCTCGCGCCCTTGGCGGCGGTGCTGCGAATGGTGCTGCCCTCGTCGGCTGCTCTCGAAGGCCCGCGCCAGCTGACCGAATACAGACCCACCGGGCAGGTGCCCAAGCGCATGACGCCGCAGCGCGAGAAGGCGCTCCCCGCGCTCGAAGGCCGGCAGGGAACGATCCGCGAACTTGCTCACCACGCGGGCGTCAGCGATGCCGTGATGCGCGGACTCGTCAACGCCGGCGCTCTCGAACCGGTCGCGGTCGATGCCGACCGCCCGCTGCCGGAGCCGGACCCGGACCATGCGCCTCCCAACCTCAACGACGACCAGCGCGACGCCGCGACGAGCCTCTCATCCGCGATCGGCAAGGGTTTCGATCCGGTCCTGCTCGACGGTGTCACCGGATCGGGCAAAACCGAGGTCTATTTCGAGGCGATCGCCGAGTGCCTTCGCCAGCGCAGGCAGGCGCTCGTACTCCTGCCGGAGATCGCGCTCACCGAGCCGTTCCTCAAGCGCTTCGAGGCGCGCTTCGGATGCGCGCCGGTGGCCTGGCATTCGGGCCTGCGCTCGTCCGAACGCCGCCGGAACTGGCGCGGGATCGCAAGCGGAGAAGCGCAAGTGACGGTGGGCGCTCGTTCCGCCCTGTTCCTGCCCTATCCGAACCTCGGCCTGATCGTCGTCGACGAGGCTCACGAGCCGAGCTTCAAACAGGAGGACGGAGTCCAGTATCACGCCCGCGACACCGCGGTGATGCGCGCCAGGTTCGAAGGCATTCCGGTCATTCTCTCCACGGCGACTCCGCCGATCGAGAGCAAGCATATGGTCGAGCTAGGCCGCTATCGCGAGGTGACGCTGCCCCGCCGTTTCGCCGGTGCGAGCCTGCCCGATATAAGCTCGATCGACCTGACGAAGGACCCGCCCCCACGCGGCCGCTGGCTGGCCCCAGAGCTGGTGGGCGAGCTGGAAGCGAACCTCGAACGCGGGGAGCAGTCGCTGTTGTTCCTCAACCGCCGCGGCTTCGCGCCGCTGACGCTTTGCCGGCACTGCGGGCACCGCTTCCAATGCCCGAACTGCACCGCCTGGATGGTCGAGCACCGGCTGATGCGCCGTCTCGCCTGCCACCATTGCGGCTACGTCATGCCGCCGCCCGGGGCCTGCCCCGAATGCGGCGAGGAGGACAGCCTCGTCGCCTGCGGCCCCGGCGTCGAGCGCATCGCCGACGAGGTCGCCGACCTGTTCCCGAACGCGCGTACCGCGATCGTCACCTCGGACACGATCTGGTCGCCGGCCCGCGCGGCCGAGTTCGTCGCCGCGATGGAGGCCCGCGAGATCGACATCGTGATCGGCACCCAGCTGGTGACCAAGGGCTATCACTTTCCCAACCTGACGCTCGTCGGAGTGGTCGATGCCGACCTCGGCCTCGCGGGCGGCGACTTGCGTGCAGCGGAGCGCAGCTTCCAGCAGATCCAGCAGGTTGCCGGGCGCGCCGGCCGCGGCGACAAGCCCGGGCGCGTCTTCATCCAGACCCACGACCTGCAAGCACCCGTCATCGCCGCGCTCGTCAGCGGGGATGCGCCGGGCTTCTACGCGGCCGAAACCGAGGCGCGGCGCGAGGCGGCGATGCCACCGTTCGGACGCCTCGCCGCCATCGTTGTCTCGGCGGAAGATGCGAGCGAGGCGGAAGCGGTCGCCCGCCGGATCGGCCACGCCGCGCCATCAGTCGCAGGAATGGCGGTATTCGGACCCGCCCCCGCCCCTCTCGCGATGCTCCGCGGTCGCCATCGCCGGCGACTGCTGGTCCATGCCCGCCGAAGCCTCGACGTCCAGGATGTGATCCGCGACTGGCTCGCCGACGTCGAATGGAGTCCGAAGGTCCGCGTCAGCGTCGATGTTGACCCCTACAGCTTCCTGTGAAACCTACAGATTTGCTCGGTGTGACCCGTTTCGGGGAGGAGATTGATGCGTGCGTTTGTTTGGGCGGTCGCGGCGCTCGCGTTCAGCGCTCAGGCGGCAGCGGCGGGCTGGTACCGAGCAAGCTCCGAGCATTTCGTAATCTACTCGGACCAGAATCCCGAAAGGCTGCGCCAGTTCGCGGAGAATCTCGAGAAATTCGACGGTGCCGTGCGCGCAGTGCGCGGCATGGACGACCTGCCGCTGAGCCAGGGCAACCGGGTCACCATCTTCAGGCTGCATGATGCCGCCGAAGTCCAGCGCCTGGCGAACGACAATAGCGGCTTCATCCAGGGGTTTTACAGGGGACGCGCCGCGGGTTCCCTCGCATTCGTGGCGCCGGGTGAGGCATCGAACGCGCGGCCCCAAAGCTACACGGGCTCCAGGATGGTTTACCAGCAGCCGAACACCAACCTCGGCGAGAATACCATCCTCCTGCATGAATATTCGCACCACTTGATGATGCAGGATTTACGCGTCCCCTACCCGGAATGGCTGGTCGAAGGATTCGCCGAGTTCATGTCGACCGCTCAGTTCGAGAAGGATGGCTCGGTAGGCCTCGGCCTGCCCGCTACGCACCGCCTTTACGGACTGCTCAACGGGAATGAACTCCCGCTCGAAACACTCCTGTCGGGCAATTACGACAAGATCACCAACGAGCAGCATGAATCGATCTACGGTCGCGGCTGGCTCTTGACCCACTATTTGACGTTCGAGCCCACGCGAAAGGGACAGCTCGCGGCCTATCTGACCGCCCTTATGGGTGGCGCCAATCCGCTGGATGCCGCGCGCAAGGGCTTTGGCGACTTGAAAACGCTCGACCGCGACCTCGATGCCTACATGGGCCGCACCAAACTCCGCTACGTCAAGATTTCCGGGTCTCTAGCCTTCGCACCGGTTCAGATTACCCAACTGAGCGCTGGCGGGTCGGCCGTTCTGCCGCAGCTCATCGAGGTCAAGAACGGCGTGCCGGCGAACTCAGCCGAGGCACTCGCCCAAAAGGTTCGAGCCGTCGAAGCTGCTTATCCCGGTGACGAGCTTGTCGAGACTACACTCGCGGAAGCTGAGCTCGACGCGAACCACCCGGAGGCAGCCGAAGCGGCCGCAGATCGCGCGGCCGTGGCCAATCCGCGCAATACGGAAGCAATCATCTTGAAAGGACGAGCGATTGCGGCCCGGGCGGTAAAGGCGGAGGGCGGCTCGCGACACGCTCTCTACGAGCAGGCGCGCAAGACTTTCATTGCCGCCAACAAGATCGACGCCGAGGATCCGGAATCGCTGATGGAATTCTACCGGACGTTTCCGAGCGAAGGCATTCGCCCCAGCGACAATGCAATTGCCGCCTTGCATTACGCGTCCGACCTTGCGCCGCAGGATTTGGGCCTCCGGATGAATTCTGCGATGCAATATCTCGCCGCCGGCAAGACCGCTGACGCACGACGAGCTCTGATCCCCATTGCGTACGATCCGCACGGCAAGGACTTCGCGCAGATGGCGCGGAACATGATGACCAGGATCGAGAGCGGCGACGTCAAAGGCGCGCTCGCCATTGCCGCGGCCGGCGCGCAGAAGCCGCAGCCTAGCTCGCCTTGAGCATTCGCCTCCTTACCCACCACGGCTTGACTAGCTCGCCTCGCCGAACTGCAAGCACCACGAGCCACACGCCCGCGGCAGTGGCGATCACCAGCGCGATCACCGACGCCTCGAGCCCGAACTGACCGCCCGACAGGATATCGGGTCCCGAGAGTTTCGCCTGCACCAGCCCGTTCTCGTCCAGGCCCGAGACGGGCACGTCGAAGATCTCGCCTTGCGTGAAATTCCACGCGGCGTGGAGCCCCATCGGCACCCACAGGCTCCGTGTCAGCATGTAGGCGCCGCCCAGCAACACTCCCGCCTCCATCGCGATCGCGAATGACGAGAACCAGGTCGCGTTGGGGTTGAGGATGTGGGCGAGTCCGAACAGGGCGGAGCTGACGATCAGTCCCGCCCAGGTTCCCCCGAACTCCTCGATCCAGCGGAACAGGATGCCGCGGAACGCCACTTCCTCCATGAACGCCGGGACGATCGCCATTGCGATGAGCGTCGTGATGAGGTTGGACGTGTCGCCGATTCCGACGATCCGATAGACCCCGGCGATCCAGGCGGCCCCGACCACCGCGCTGAACAGCACGAAGCCGATCGCGAGGCCGAGGCCAAGTTTCCGGGGCGCTCCATCCAGCGGCAGGTCGTCCCGCGGCCGCTCGCCCAGATGGACGATCAGTAATTTGTAGGCCGCGAGCACGAGCGCGATGTCGATCGCGGAGGTGAGCGCGAGCCGGGCCGTCGAGTCCATCGGCGGGAGAGCCCGCGCGATCATGATCCCGACCGCATTCGCAATGATGAACAGCGCCGCCGCGACAAGCAGGGCAATCAGTGGAAAATCGATGATTCGCCGCCACAGCGTATGTTGCGGCGCCGCGCCTTCCTCGACCTCCTCCATTCGCCCCTCCCGTCGGCGCCGTTGTGCCGAAGGAAGTCAGGCTGGCAAGCGCTTATTCGACCAGCGGCAGCTCCGGAGCAGCCGGATGGCGGCCCTCCGCGGCGAGCAACTTCTTCTTCCGGTCGATCCCGCCGCCATATCCGCCGAGCGATCCGTCGCTGCGGATCACGCGATGGCACGGAATGAGGACGCAAACGTGATTGTCGCCGTTCGCCGAGCCGACCGCGCGCACCGCTTTCGGGTGGCCGATCGCCGCCGCGATCTCGGCATAGCTGCGGGTTTCGCCCGCCGGGATCTTGCGGAGCTCGCGCCATACCGCCTCCTGGAAGGCCGTGCCCGCGACGTCGATCGGAAGCTCGGGCGCGGCGAGCGGTCGCTCGATCGCGGTCAGCGCGCCTTCGACCAGCTCCTTGAGGCCGCCATCGTCCTTCACGATCGCCGCTTTCGGGAACAGCCGCTTCAGCGAGCTTTCGCTGTCGTCGAACGTCAGCCGGCAAATGCCCTTGGACGTGGCGGCGATGAGCATGGAGCCCAGCGGGCTGTCGAAGCTCGTCCAGCGGATCGTCTCACCGCGGCCGCCGTCGCGCCATGCCGATGGGGTCATTCCAAGCCTCTCCTTCGCGTCGCTGTAGAAGCCGCTCGGACTGGAATAGCCCGCATCATAGACCGCATCGGTCACCCGGCCGTTCTGCTTGAGCGCCTCCTGCGCCCGCCGGTTGCGCAAGGCCCGTGCATATTCCGCCGGCGAGACTCCAAGGTCGCGCTTGAAAATGCGCTGGAAATGATGCGGCGCGTAGCCGACCGCGTCGGCCAGCCCGGAAAGGCTCGGCGCTTCTTCTGCAGCCTCGATGAGCTTCACCGCCTTGGCAACCGCGTCACGATCGCGACCCACCTCGTCGGGCTTGCACCGAAGGCAGGCCCGATAACCCGCCGCGCGCGCTTCCTCGCCGGAGGAATAGAAGACCACATGCTCGCGCTTGGGGCGTTTGGCCGGACAACTCGGCTTGCAATAGATTCCGGTGGTCTTGACCGCGCCGATCACTCGGCCGTCCCAACTCCGGTCGCGGCGCATGAACGCCGCCCAGGCGGTGTCCGGATCGAGGCGCGCGACATTGGTCATTTCCGTCGATCTAGGCGCGTGGATGCTGCGTGCAAGCGTTGCCATTTCAGTTCCTCTCGATCCTGGCCGAAAAACATCCGCGCGTCGCGTTGTGCGCGTGGATGGTCTCGATCTCCGGATTGGCGAACAGCTTGCGGATTCCGGCGTCCGCTTCGCCCGGCTGGGTGAGGACGGCCTCGGCCATCATCCCGTCGGCGTCGAAGCCGCGCAGCGACAGCACGCGCGTTTCGAATACCGGCGGCACCTCATCGACATATTCCGCCGCTGTTTCCGCGCCTTCGGTGACGAAGATCGCATGGCTTGCACGGTAGGGGCCCGCGACATCGTGGCTGACATGATTGAGCAGCAGCACCTTTTCGCCGATCTCGCGGTCGGTCAGGCTCACCCGACACGGAAAGGTCGGGCTGTCCACGACCATGCGCACGATGCCGCGCTTCGCCAGTTCCTCGTCGGGCAAGCCGTTCAGTTCGGCATAGGGCTTGGGATCGAGGCCTTTCACCACGTAGGTCATGCAAATCTCCATGTTGGAGAGTGCATTTACCCAACTGCGATTCGGCCCGCTTCCGCTCGCTTGCGGTCAAACCGAAAGGCGCCGCGGCAGCCGGGGGGCTAGACCGCGACGCCTCCTCGCCTCACCGCGCGCGCGCGTCGGTGGCTGCGGCGAACCGGTCGGTGTGGTTCCTGAGAAGTGCGCCGATTTGGCGTTCGGCCGAGGCCTTCGCGTTCCTGCGGCACTTTACGACATCGGCCCATTGATCGAACGGCGTTGCCGAATAGACCCCGCACCCCTGGTCGATCGCATTGGCGATGCGCTCCCTAAGCGCGCCCTGGTCGGCGAGTTCGGATGCAGTGGGCGAAAATACGAAGATATGGACGTCCTCAGCCGCGGCGGCGGTCGAAGCGAGCATGGCGGCGGCCATGAGCAGATGTTTCAGCATTTCCTAATCCCCGATCGTGAAGCGGGGTTGGCCCCGCACGTCCAAGGATCGTCCTGCGACCGTTTCGCCGACAGGATTAGCAACCGAGAAAAAGCTGATGAAAGGCCGATAAAGTGCCGTCAGGCTCGATAGTCGGGGACCGTTCCTGTGGCACGCCAATAGGCATTCAATCCCAGTTCCTCGATCAACGCCGCAAATCGGCGGTCACGCCGCAAGGACGCCAGTCTTGGAAAGAACAGGAAGAAGGTATTGCGCTCCCTCTGCGCCGCATACATTCCCTGCTCCCTGCTGTAACGCTGCTCGCCCAGGACAAAGCCCTTGTTGAAGAAATAGGCGTCCATGATCGAATAAGCCGTGTCGACCAGGTTCATGGTTCCGGCAAAAACGATCGCATTTTCCGCAAACCCCACGCCCCGCTTCGCCATCACGAGCGCGGCCGACATTGCCTTATCTACCGTTGCGCGATCTGGGTCGGCCAAAGCCCTTGCCTGAAGCTCGGTCGCCTCGAAGTTCCATTCGGGGATGCCGGTCGGGCGGTTGGACGTGTCCTCGATCATGGCCAGGGCTTCCTGGGCGCGGCCATTATAGGTGAGGAAATAATAACGGCTGAACCAGACCGAATAGTTGCGCGGCCAGAGTCGGAAAGCCTTCTCAAACTCCGTCTCGGCTTCTTCAAGGCGGCCGCTATCCCAAAGAACGCTCGCCTTGAACAAATTGAGCCTCAACGCAGAGGGCTCTGCTTCCAGCGCCCGCTCAACATATTCCAGTGCCGCGCGCGGCCTCCCAACCGCGGAGAAAAGTGCACCCAGCGAGATGTTCACGATCGGGTGCCGTGGTGAGCGCTCCGCCGCTCGGCGCCAGGCGCGCTCGTACGCATTCCAATTGCGGAAGAGCGGGACCGGCATCGCCGATGCAGCGATGGCGTCCCCGTTGTCAGGGTCGATCGACAGCGCGCGCCGCTCGGCGTCGGCGGCTCTTGTCCTCAGCGATTCGCGCCGGCTGACCGGAGCGGACGCCGCCTGTTTCTGGTAAGCCACGGCGAGCGCGCCCCACGGCTCGGCGCGCTCGGGGGCGATATCGGCTTCCATCCGGAACTTGGCGACGGCGTTTGCATATTGGTCGACGGTTCCGTCGCGCAGTGCAGCCCAGCCTTGTTCGTGCAGCCGCCGGGCCTCCGGCGGCCAGTCCGGCTGGTCGAACATCCGCCACGCAAGAGCCGACCCGCCTGCGACCGCGACCGCGATGCCCACTGCGATCATATGCCGACGATCGATCAGAGCGGAAATGGCGGCGCCTTCAGCCGGGCCACCTTGACTGACCAATCGGTAGCCAACCTTGGTAATGGTCTCGATTCGAAACGCCTCGCCCGCTTTTTCGACCGCATCGTGCCGGAGCCGGGATACGACCCGGTTAATCGCGTCCTCGCCGACGGC
>DASURT010000091.1:0-2126 GCA_036375515.1 Sphingomicrobium sp. | reverse complement strand
CAGCTTGCCGCTGGCCTGCTGAAGCGTGTGCGCGGCCTCGTGGCGGTACTCGCCGCCCGCGCGGACGAAGCGGTCGACCAGGGTCTGGACCGCGCGCCGAGCCATCAGCACGCCGAAGCCCGGTTCGAACAGGCCGACCTCGACCCCGTCGAAGTTGATCATCGGGAAGCGCTTCGCCATCTCGGCCTGGTTCAGGACCTCGGTAGGAAGTCCGAGCTGCCGATGCGCGGCGATGCTGTCCTGGACGTAGGGCTCCTCGGTCGGGAAGAAGAACAGGATGCCGCACGGGACGAAGATCGGCAGCCCTGAGACGGCGCTCAGCGCCTGCCACTGCGGCAGCGAATCCCGCGCCATGTGGGTGTAGATCGCGTCCTTGCCATAGGCCGCGCGCGTCAGGCGCGATTCCCCACCCGATGACGCGCGGCTGTGGGCGGGACCGTGGGCGTCGACCAGCGTCACGCGATGGCCCTGCTGTTGCAGGTGATGCGCGGTCCACGCCCCGAACACTCCGGCGCCGACCACCGCGACATGATTTTTGCTGCCCATCGGAACAGCTTTCCCGATTGCCGGTGAAACGGCAACGCCGCCCGCTCCGATGAGGAGCGAGCGGCGCGTCATTCTCAACCGCAGCGTGCCGTACCGATCAGCCGCGCTCACCGCGCTCCACCGGCGGCGGAGGAGGCGGCGGTGGCGGAGGAGGCGGCGGCGGCGCAGCCTCCTCGGGCGGCGGAGGCGGTGGCGGCGGAGGAGGAGGAGGAGGAGGAGGAGGCGTCGCCGACGGGCCCCCGAACCTCTTCCGCACCGTAAGCCCGATCGTCCGCGGCTGTCCGATCAGATAACCGAAGCGCGCGCGAAGGCCGCGTTCGCGATCAATCGACAGCTTCGGATTCTCGTCGAACAGGTTCTTGACGTAGATCGAGATGTCGAGCCCGTTGTCCCACTCGACACCACCCGATAGGTTGAACACGGTGTAGGCCGGCAGGCGGAGTGAGCCGATATCGTTCACGCCTGAGCCGAAATCGCCGGTCGCCGGGTCGAAAAAGATGGCGTTCGAGACGAGTGCGGCGCCTGGAACCTGATCCGCCGGCTCGCCGAAGCGATTGCCTATGTGCTGGACACTCGCGGTAGCCGACCAGTTGGACACGGAGTTGAGCCGCTGTCCGTACGTTGCACTGGCGGCAATCTGGAACTTGGGCACGGTAGGCAGTCGGTTGCCTTCCTCGATCCCGCCGAGCACGGCGCCCGCGCCGGTACGCACCGTCGAATCGAATTTGGCGCTCTGAATGTTTCCGGACAGCGACAATTCGAGGCCGGGGATCGGATGCGCCGCAAGCTCGGCTTCAATGCCGGTGGAATGCGCCTTGGGCACGTTGAACACGACGCGAGAGGAGCAGCTTCCCGCGGTCAGCGTCACCTGGAGGTCACGGATCTCGTTGTGGTAGACTGCGGAATTGAAGGTGAAACCGCCCTTCGAATATTTGACCCCGGCTTCGTAGTTCCACAGCGTCTCGTCCTTATAGCTGCCCTGGCCGCCGAAGATCTCGAGATCCGCCGGCGTGCAGAGCGGCCGGTTGAGAGGATCGTTGACGCCGCCAAGGCGGAATCCCTTGGCCGCCTGCAGGTTGACGCTGAAGTTGCGGTTCGGCTCGTAGCTCAGGATGAAACGCGGCGAGATGCCGTTCGACTTCGTCTTGTCGCCAAGGTTCGTGCTGACGTCGGAGAAATAGCCGCCGGAAACGAAGTCGCGCTTTTCCCGAAACCTGTACCAGCGCGCACCGGCGGTAGCCTTGAACTGGCCGAACTTGTAGGTGGCCTCACCGAACAGCGCACGCTGGTGAATCTTGTAAGGTAAGGCGGCGTTATACGGGGAGTCGGCTTCGTATCCATTCCTGAGATCCGCCGCCGTAAGGGGGACACGGTCGGCGGGAAGCGGCGCGTTCACCTTGCAGGTCGCCTTGCTCTGGAGAACGACGTCGAGGCATAGCTCGGCAAGATACAGGTCGCCGACCTCATCGGACCCCGGGGTCGGCAGGCGCTGGAGATACTTGCGGTCAACGTCGGAGTAGAAGCCGCCGACGACCCATTGGAATGGGCCGGAGCCGGTTGAAGCCAGCCTCAACTCCTGC